>JAEWGK010000242.1 GCA_023388385.1 Actinomycetes bacterium
CACCCTCCAGCAACACCGGTCAACCCGGCCACCGAAGAACAACACGGCATCCCCCAACCAACACAACCAACCAGACCCACCACCCGGGGAACAACCCCAACGGCGAACCCGCCAGCCGCGCTGACCCGGACGAATATACGCACCCCCAACCACCAAACGCAAAATGCCTGGTTACCGGTGGAAACACGATGATCAGCCGGCCATCTCAGGAGCGAACGCGGGGTGCACCGCGCGCCCATCCCCGTGCTCCTGCTCCCCAAGGCCCCGGCTCCCCGAGGCCCGGCTCACCAGCTCCCCGGCTACGACACCCGGCGGATGTCGGCGCCGAGGTCGGTAAGGGCCTCGACGAAATGCGGATACCCGCGGTCGATGTGGAAGACGTCGTGGACGTCGGTGACGCCGCCCTCCTCCGCACACAGTCCGGCGAGAACGAGGCCCGCGCCCGCGCGGATGTCGGAGCTCCACACGGGGGCGGAGGACAGTGTCTCCTTCCCGCGGATCATCACATGGTGGCCATCGATGGTGGCGTCGGCACCCAGGCGGATCATCTCGTCGACGAAGCGGAAGCGGGATTCGAAGACGTTCTCGGTCAAGACGCTGACGCCCTCGGACACGGCGGCCATCGCGATGGCCATTGGCTGCAGGTCGGTCGGGAAGCCCGGGAACGGGAGGGTCTGATAGTTCACGGCGGACATCCGGCGCGAGCCGCGGACTCGGAAGCCGTTCCGGTACGTCTCCACGTCGGCGCCGGCGGTGCGCAGCTTCTCCAGCGCGAGGTGCAGGAATTGCGGGTCGATGCCGCCTACCGTGACGTCGCCGCCCGTCATCGCGGCGCCGTAGGCCCAGGTTCCGGCGACGATGCGGTCGCCGCACACGTCATGCTCGGTCGGGTGGAGCTTTTCCACGCCCTCGATGGTGATGGTGTTGGAGCCTGCGCCGGTGACGCGCGCGCCCATCTCGTTCAGCATGTCGCACAGGTCGACGATCTCGGGCTCGCGGGCGGCGTTGTCCAGGACCGTCTGCCCGTCGGCAAGCACTGCGGCGGTGACGATGTTCTCCGTCGCGCCCACAGAGGGGAAGTCCAGCTTGATGTGGGCGCCGTGGAGGGACTCGGCTTCCGCGACGACGCAGCCGTGCTCGATGCGGGTGCGGGCGCCGAGCTTCTCCAGTCCGGACTGGTGCATGTCCAGCGGGCGCGAGCCGATGGCGTCGCCGCCCGGCAATGCGACCTTCGCCAGCCGACAGCGGCTGGTGAGGGGCCCGAGGATGCAGACGGAGGCGCGGAACTGGCGGACCGCATCGAAGTCGGCCTGCGGGGACAGGTCGCCGGGGGTCGTGATCGCCACGACGTCGCGGCGCCTGCGGACCTCGCAGCCGAGGCCGGTGAGGACGTCCTGCATGAGCGGGACGTCGTCGATGGCGGGGCAGTTGCGCAGGACGGTCGTGCCCTCCGCCAGCAGCGCCGCGCCCATGAGCTTCAGCACCGAGTTCTTCGCGCCGGTAACGCGGACCTGCCCGGTGAGGGTGGCGCCGCCGCCGACGAGGAATCGTTCGTTGGTCACGCCTCAACGAAACCACAAAAAGCCCCCGCCCGCCGACGGTCGCCGGCGAGCGGGGGACGTGCAGGTCGAGGGCGCGTGGCCCGCGGTTCCTGCTACGCGTTCTTCTCCTCGACGCGCTTGATGGCCTCCTCGGCCACGAGCTCCTGGATGCCCATGTCCAGCTCGGAGGTGAAGCCGACGCAGGAGCAGTTGATCTCGCCCAGGACGTAGGTGTCGCCGCCGTCCTCGGCGTCGTCCAGCATGAAGTCCGCGGTCCAGATCAACGGGATGTTGTCGCCACCGAGCTTCTCGGCGATGACCGGGCGGGCCTCGGCGAACATGTCGATGAGCTCCTGCCAGGCCTCCGGCTTGTCGTAGGTGTACTTCGCGCCGGAGAACAGGGTGGCGGAGAAGTTGTCGCCGCCGGCGGCCGGCTTCTTGTGGACGACGAAGACCGGGTGCGGGCCGACGAGGAGGATGCGGATCTCGCCCTCGACGATGCGCGGCATGAAGCGCATGTCCACCAGCATGCCGTTGTCGCCGATGATGTACTGGTCGCAGAAGTCCATGAACTCGCCGAGCTCGCGCTCCTCGGTGTGGTTGTCCACGGCCTCGGTGCACTTCAGCTTGGTGTCGAGCGGCAGGGCGGTGCCCGGCTCGACGGAGGCGGCCAGCTCCTTGTCGGCGAGTTGGACGCGCCAGATGCCCTCGCCGGTGGAGCCGCGGTTCTGCTTGAGGACGCGCTCGCCGTAGGACAGGGAGGTCGGGAAGGTCTCGTGGAGGGCCTCGACCTCGTAGTACGCGGCCGTGTCGGACGGGACCAGGTCGGTGCCGTTCAGCTTGACCAGGGCGTCCTTGGCACCGTACGCCATCATCTCCTCCGGGGTCGACATGCCGACCAGGCCCGCCTCGGAGAGGCGGGTCAGCAGCTCGAAGTAGCCCTTCTCGCCGCCGGGGATGTTGCCGGGGTTGACGCGGGAGATGTAGGCGTCCGCGTTGGCGGAGACGTACTCGAACAGCGCCTCGGCCCACTCCGGGCGGTAGTAGACGACCTCGGCGTTCCAGCCCTCGTTCGCCTTGATGGCGTTGACGATCGGCATGGTGTCCTTGCGGTGACCGTCGAAGTACTTGTCGGAACCGCCCTCGATCTCGAAGACGACGATGTGCTTGTGCATGTGGGTGGTGGCCTTTCTCTGCGCCATCTGATTCCGTGCGCGGGGTGAACCGCGGTCGATCCCACGGTATGCCGGTTACCCGGACCCCGCCCGCCGCCGGTGGGGTGAGGTGGGTCACCGCCCGGGAACCGGCGCACGCACCCCATGCCACCTGCGATTTCCCGGCTTGACGACGTCGCCCGCTCCACCCCGGCCACCCCGCAGCCACCCCCGCGGGGTGGCCTTCGCGACGCGGTCCGGCACCCAGGCGGGCGCGGCTAGCATGGGGGCATGTCCGTCCACCTGACCCGCATCTACACTCGCACCGGCGACGACGGCACGACGGGGCTGTCGGACTTCTCGCGCGTGCCGAAGGACGACACCCGCCTGGTGGCCTACGCCGACTGCGACGAGGCGAACGCGGTCCTCGGCCAGGTGCTGGCCTTCGGTGACCCGGATCCGGCCGTCGCCCGGGTTGTCCGTGCGGTCCAGAACGATCTCTTCGACGCCGGCGCGGATCTGTCGACGCCGATCGTCGAGGATCCGGAGCACCCGCCGCTGCGCATCACGCAGGAGTACATCGACCGGCTCGAGGGCTGGTGCGACGAGTTCAACGCCGATCTGCCGAAGCTCCGCTCGTTCATCCTGCCGGGAGGGACGCCGGCGGCGGCGCTGCTGCACCAGGCGCGTGTCGTCACGCGCAGGGCCGAGCGCGCGGCGTGGGCTGCGGTGCGCGAGTTCCCGGAGACGACGTCGGCGATGCCGGCGAAGTACCTCAACCGGCTGTCGGACCTGCTGTTCATCCTGTCGCGGGCCGCCAACGGCGGCGACGACGTGCTGTGGGTCCCCGGCGGCGAGCGCAGCGGGGAAGCCGCGGAGGGGTAGACCTCCCGGAACCGGGCCGGGCGAACCGCCCGACCAGGCCAGCCCGATCAGGGCAGGGCGCCGATGCGGCGGGCGGCATTGACCGCCTCGTACCGCGTGTGCGCGCCGAGCTTGCGCATGACGGAGCGCAGGTAGGACTTGACGGTCTCGGCGCCGATGCCCATCTCCTCCGCCGCCTCGACGTTGGTGTGGCCGAGAGCGACGCAGGCCAGGACGTCGAGTTCGCGGGCGGAGAGCTTCGTCGTCTGCTTCACGCGGACGGGGCTCACCATCTGGTCGCAAAGCTCCTCGACCTCCTCGCGCAGCTTCTCGTCGTCGATGCGGTTGGCCAGCATCCGGAGCTTCGAGTGGGTCGAGCGGACCTGCTCCCATTCCGCGCCGTTCATGGCGCGGCGATCCTTGGCCGCTCCCCCGCGCTCGACGTTGCGGCAGGCGTCCGCGACGGCGAGGTCCTGCTCGAGGGTGCGGGCGGTCATGGTCACCTCCTCCAGCACCTTGTCGCCCAACCGGACGGACGAGTGAACGCCCGCGTAGAGCACGCCGCGGACGGCGCGCGCGACGATAACCGGCATGGCGACCAGCGAATGCAGCCCCTCGTCGCGAATCGCGGCGTCGTGTTCGTGGGTGATGACCTTCGCGCGCAGGTAGTCGCTGACGCCCACCGGCCGGCGGGTGGCCAGGACCCGGCCGCCGACGCCGGAGCCGGACTCGATGACCAGGTCGTGGAGGGCCGGCGTGCGCAGCCCCACCCAATGGGTGATCTTCATCTTCCCGGAGTCGATGACGTCCGCGTACATGGCGACGGGAATCCCGGTCGCATTCTTCAAACTGACCAGCGAGGACCGGATGACCTCGTTGTCGTCCGACATGCGATGGGGATCCATGGCAGCTTCCTCCTGATTCGTCGCCCGGGGCTGAAACCCGGGGGATCACCCCCGGAGGGCGAGCGGGTTGAGACTCTGGCGCCATCATACCCGCGAAATGGGCTGATTCCTATTCAGGTTGCACTCAGGAACCACGTGGCACGCCCGATTCCCCGCCCGTTTCCCGTGATGTACGCCACCCCCGACGGCCCCCGAAAACCGGAGTCACCCCCGAAATGCCCCCGACGTGCGGTTTCACCCCTGCCCCACCCCTCCGGCACCACCCGCCCTCGGCGGCTCCGGGGATCGTCTCTCCCCCTTTCCGGGGTGCGCACGACGACGGCGCCCGGCCCGCCGGAGCGGGTGCGGGCGCCGTCGTCACGCGAACGGGGAACCGATCAGCGATCCCACTCGGGCTTCCGCTTCTCCACGAACGCGGCCATGCCCTCCTTCTTGTCCGGGGTGGCGAACAGCGCGTGGAAGATGCGGCGCTCATAGTGGACGCCCTCCGACAGCGGGGTCTCCAGGGCACGATCGACGGCCTCGGTCGCGGCGTAGGAGGCGGCCAGCGGCATGCCGGCCACGGTGGCGGCGATCTCCGCAACGGCCTCGGCGAAGCCCTCGAGCGGCAGGATGCGGGAGACCAGGCCCGCGCGCTCGGCCTCCTCCGCGCCAAGGGTGCGGCCGGTGAGGATGAGGTCCATCGCCTTGTACTTGCCGACGGCGCGCGTCAGGCGCTGGGAGCCGCCCATGCCCGGGATGACGCCGAGGGTGATCTCCGGCTGACCGAACTTCGCGTTGTCCGCGGCCAGGAGGATGTCGCCCATCATCGCCAGCTCGCAGCCGCCGCCGAGGGCGTAGCCGGACACGGCGGTGATGATCGGGGTGCGGACCTTCTGGATGCGGTCCCAGCCGGAGAAGACGTCATCGACGAAGAGGTCGGGGTACTCCAGCGCGTTCATCTCCTTGATGTCCGCGCCGGCGGCGAACGCCCGCTCCGAGCCGATGATGACGATGGCGCCGATGCCGCGGTCGCGATCGAACTCCTCCACCGCCCCGACGAGCTCCGCCATGACGGTGGTGTTCAGGGCGTTGAGCGCCTTCGGGCGATTGAGCGTCACGGTGGCGACGCGCCCCTCGACGGAGGTGATGATGGTCTCGTAGTCGGCCATGGCCGGTGCAGTCCTTTCGTCGGTGCGTGGTCACCGCCCATGATGACGCCTTCACCGCGCCCGCGCCGCAGGACCCGCCGATCGCGCACGGCGCGCCCCCGTGGAGAGGCACCGCGGACCCCGCCGACACGGCCCGGCGCACCCCTCGAAATGGCACGGTCCGGGGGCGTCATCCAGTAACGCGCGCCGATGTGCACGGTCGCGCAAGCATCGCAATCAGCCCCCCTCCGGGGGTGGATTCGGCCATTCCCATCCGGCGTCCCGGCGGCCGGAACGTAGAGTGGCCCGTGCAACAGGTCCCCGACCGATCTCCGGCGCATCGCCCTCCACGGTGCACCGGCCCGGGAAGGGGCGAAAGAGGGAATCCGGTGGAAATCCGGAGCTGTCCCGCAGCGGTCAGCTGGAACGACCGCCGTCATATGCACTGGGGCCACGTGCCACGGGAAGCGACGGCCAGTAGGAAAATGGGCCGAACCTGGGTCTGCCATTGCGGCAGTCGTCATACCCCACGTCCGACCATCACGCGCCAGCGAGCCCGAATACCTGCCTGTTGTGCCGGATCGACCGATCCGGCCACCGAGGACGCCCGTGGACAGGCGCAACGTGGAACAGACGGCAGGGGCCCGCGACATCCCCTGCCGGACCAGCTGTCGCGCCCGTCCACGGGCCCCTCCCCGGGGCCCCGGGACCACGAGGGCGCTGCTTCTTCACGATCTGTCGCCGCCCCGGGTGCTCCACGGTCAACTTGACGAGGATCAAGGAGATCACCCCCATGACCACGGACTACCGTCCCCACCCCTACGCCGGCGCCAGAGCCGGCTTCACCGCGACCGTCCCGGGATTCCCCAGCATCGGCCCGTACCGCGAGCTCAAATTCGCGGTCGAGGAGTACTGGCGCGACCCGTCGACCGCCGCGGAGCTCACCTCCGTCGCCGTCCGAAACCTCATGCGCTCCCTGCGCAAGGCCGCCGATGCGGGCTTGGACTCCCTGCCCGTCGGCACCTTCTCCTTCTACGACCGGATGCTCGACGCCGCCGCGATGCTCGGCGCTCTGCCCGCGCGCGTCGGGCACATCCCGGATCACGTCCCGGTCTCCCCGGAGGACCTGCTGCCGGACTGGATCGACCGCTATTTCGCCGCCGCCCGCGGCGCCGACGGCATTGCGCCGCTGGAGATGACCAAGTGGTTCGACACGAACTACCACCACCTGGTCCCGGAACTCGACCCCTCCAGCACATTCGAGCCGGACCCGGCGTACCTGCTGCAGCAGCTGCGCCGGGTCCGGACGCTGCACGTGGGCTGCCGCGCGGTGCTCATCGGCCCGGCGACGTTCCTCGCGCTGTCGCGAACCACCGACGGCTCGGATCCGCTGGACCGGCTGCCGGAGCTCGTCGACGCCCATCTGGCCATCCTCGACGACCTCGCAGAGGCGGGCGTCCGCTGGGTGCAGTACGACGAGCCGGCGCTCAACACGGACCACCTGGACCCGGCCCGCGACGGCGCCGTCGCCCGCGAGTGGTCGCGCCTGGTCGCCCACGCCCACGCGCGGGGCCTGCGAGTCCTCGCGCAGACGTACTTCGCGGACGCCGACCGGGCCGTGGCCACACTGGCGGAGTCGGGCATCGACGCCTTCGGCGCGGATCTCGTAGCGGGCCGGGTGCCGGACCTGTCGCCCCTGCCCGCCTCGGTCGGCCTGGTCGCCGGCGTCGTCGATGGCCGCAACGTGTGGCGTACGGACATGGACGCCCGCCTGGCGCAGTTGCGGGAGCTCGCGCACGCCCGCCCGATTGCGGTGTCGGCGTCCTGCTCCCTCCTGCACGTGCCGTATTCGCTGACGACGGAGCCGACGCTGTCCGAGCACCCGCGGCTACGAGCGCGCCTCGCGTTCGCCCGGGAGAAGCTCGACGAAGTCGCGGCGCTCGCCCACGAGCTCCACCACCCGACCGGCGCCGGGTCGCGCGCGTTCGTCGCCGCCCGGCGCGCGCTCGCGGAGATCGCCGTGCTCGACGACGTCGCCCGCCCCAGCGGCGTGTCTGGCACCTCCGGCGTCTCGGACATCGCGGACGTCGCCAGCGGAGCCGGAGCCGCCGGGGCACCCGGGACCTCCGTCGCGGCGGATACGGCCGGAGCCGGTGCCCCGCCGTCCCGGCCCCCGTTCACGGAGCGGGCGCCGCTGCAGCGCGCGGCACTGGATCTGCCAATCCTGCCGACGTCGACCATCGGCTCGTTCCCGCAGACCGCGGGCATCCGGAAGGCCCGTGCGGAGCATCGGGCGGGCCGACTGTCCGACGCCGCCTACCAGGACGCGATGCGCGACGAGGTCGCCCACGTCGTCCGCGCGCAGGAGGAGCTGGGACTGGACGTGCTGGTCCACGGCGAGCCCGAACGCAACGACATGGTCCAGTACTTCGCCGAGCAGCTGGAGGGGTTCCACTGCACGTCGAACGCGTGGGTGCAGTCGTACGGCACCCGCTGTGTCCGCCCGCCGATTCTCCACGGCCCGGTCAGCCGGCCGGAGCCGATGACGGTCGAGTGGTTCCGCGCCGCGCAGGACCTCACTAATCTCCCCGTCAAGGGCATGCTCACCGGTCCGGTGACCATGCTGGCCTGGTCCTTCGTCCGCGACGACCGGCCAATCGCCGACGTCGCGCACGAGGTGGCGCTGGCCGTGCGCGCGGAATGCGCGGACCTGGTCGCCGCCGGCGCCCGCGTCATCCAGGTCGACGAGGCCGCCATCCGCGAGCTGCGCCCGCTGCGCGACTCCGACCGGGCGGACTACGCCCGCTGGTCGGTCGAGTCGTTCCGCATCGCCACGGGCGGCATCCCGCCGGAGGTCCAGCTGCACACGCACATGTGCTACTCGGACTTCCGGGCGATCCTCGACCTCATCACCGGCATGGACGCCGACGTGACGACGATCGAGGCCGCCCGCGGCGGCTCCGCCATCGTCGACGCCATCGCGGAGTCGGGCTTTCCGCTGCCGGTGGCGCCGGGCGTGTGGGACATCCACTCCCCGCGTGTGCCGTCGGAGGAGGAGATCGCCGGGCGGATCCGCCACGCGGTCGACGCCCTCGGCGCGGCCCGCGTGTGGGTCGTCCCCGACTGCGGGCTGAAGACCCGCGGCTGGGAGGAGACCCGGGCGGCGCTGGCCAACCTCGTCGCCGCCACGCACCGTGTGCGCGATGAGGTCGCGGCCGGCGTCCGGGACTAGGGCCGGTTCGCCCAGACGGGAGCCGACGGCGGCCGGGTGAACAGCAGACGACCGCCGCGCATCGACAGCGCGACGCCGACGCGGTTGCGCAGGGCCTGGTAGTGGTCGGGGGCGTCGAGGACCATGAGGTTCGCCGGCGCCCCCACCCGCAGGCCGTAGCCCTCCAGCCCGATGATGCTGGCCGAGGCCGTCGTGACCAGGTCGAACAGCGGCGCGGCGGCCGTCGTCGCCAGATGCCCGTAGTGCACCCCGGCGTCGAGGATGTTCATCATGTTGCCGTTGCCCAGCGGGTACCACGGGTCGGCGATGGAGTCCTGCGCGAAGCAGACGCGCACGCCGGCCTCACGCAGCTTGGCGACGGGCGTCATGCCGCGCCGCACGGGGCCCAGGTCCTGGCGGCCCTGCAGGTGGATGTTCTCCGTCGGGCACGCGATGAGCGAGATGCCCGTGCGTGCGAGGAACGGCAGCAGCTTGAACGCGTAGGCGGGATTCGCGGAGCCGAGCGAGCACGTGTGGCTCGCGGTCGTCCGATCGCCGATGCCCTCCCGATGGGCGAGTGCCGCGAGGAGCTCGAGGAACC
>JAEWGK010000260.1 GCA_023388385.1 Actinomycetes bacterium
CCCGGGCGGTCTCCTGGGAGTCCGCTCCGGGGCCCTCCGGACACGTCCCGGCCCCATCGCCAACGGACGGCAGGCATGGGTGGCGGGGTGTCCGGCTCAGGCCGTCTTACCCATCGCTCAGGATAACAGTTTCGTGATGATCCCACCCACCCGGGGCCCCCCGGATCCGGTCCCGTTACGGGCGTCGACGGGAAGCCGCGGTGCCCGTACCCGTCCCCTATGGGTGGATCCGGACACCGCGGCGGCGGTGGATGCACGTCCATGCAGGTCCGGGGCGTGTCGGCCCCCGGAGGCCGGCGGCGGGGCACTGCCCCCGCGGCGTGGATCAGCGCGATCCGTAGTAGGTGAGGTTCTCCCGGGACATTCCCCACATTTCCGCCCCGAGGGTGACGGCCATCGCGAGCAGGACAGTGACGAAGAGGGCCGAGCGGTCGTAGAAGGACATGCCGTCGATGGTCGCCAGGATCGCGATGAGCACGATGATCTTCAGCAACCATCCGCCCATGACCACGGCGCCGGTGACGGCCGGCGTGGTCTTGGCGGTGGCCCACACGAGCAGGACGGTGACGAGCACGAATCCGCCGCCGATCGCGCCACCGACCAGCACACCCCACACGCCCGGCATGCCGGACTTGCCGCCCCAGGCGAGGAGCGAGAGGACGATTGCGACGACGAGGGCCAACGCCCCAGTCTTCGCCGCCGCCGCCAGGGGCCGCCGCGAGTCGTCGTACTGGGAGATGGCCTCCGCGTTCGCGGCGGCCGCCGCTGCCTGCCGGTCGGCGAGGCTCTCCCCGGCCCCCGGCGAGTCGCCGGCGGATTCGGGGTCGGACGTGTCCCTGGTGAGGTCGTTGTCGTCGGTCACGGACGGCGATCATACCGGGGCCGGCGCACCCGCCTCTGCCGAGGGGGCGCGGCGGGGCGCGCCCCGGCGATCCTGTCGTCGCGCACCAGGCCGCGCCGGGCCCAGCCGTCGCGGGCGGCGGCGCGCCGATCCTCGTCGTAGGGCCGCCACAGCAGACGGCGGGTGGGGCCGAACGTGACGACGGCCGCCATGATGAGCAACAGCCCGAACGTCACCGCGACGAACCACAGGGGGAACATCGTGGTGCCGACCGCGGCATAGGCGACCACGGAGAGCCACATGTACAGCACGAGCACGACGTCGCGGTGCGAATGCCCCATCGCCAGCAGGCGGTGGTGCAGGTGGCGCTTGTCCGCGGAGAACGGCGAGCGGCCCTGGCTGGTGCGCCGGACGACGGCCATCACGAGGTCGAGCAGCGGCACCGACAGCGCCGCAATGACGATGATGACCGGCGCCATGAGCGCGACGACGTCGGCCGTGCCATACATCGACGGGGAGATGCGGCCGGAGGCCGACGTCGACGCTGCGGCGAGCATGAGCCCGATGAACATCGCCCCGGAGTCGCCCATGAAGATGCGGGCGGGCTCGAAGTTGTGCGGCAGGAACCCCGCGCAGGCGCCGAGCAGCACCGCGGAGATGATGGCCGGCGGATATGCGGACACGGTGCCGCCCTGGTCGTAGAGCATGACCATCGAGTAGGCGAGTAGCCCGGCGGCGCCGATCATGCCCAGGCCCGCCGCCAGCCCGTCGATGCCGTCGACGAAGTTCAGCGCGTTGATGAGGGCGACCGTGAACACGACGGTCAGCACCGTCGACAGCACCGGGTCGAGGATGACGGTGCCTACGCCCGGGATGTACAAGATGTACCAGGTCAGGCCCATCACGGCCATGGCGAGCGCGGACAGGATCTGGCCGAGGAGCTTCGCCAGCGCGTCCAGGTCCAGCAGGTCGTCCAGCACGCCGGTGATGAGGAGGATGAAGGCCGCGACGACGACGGCGGGGACGTCCCCCGTCGTCGGCGGGAAGCCGCGGGTGAGCGCCGGCAGCTCGCTGGCCAGCCAGATCGCCACCAACGCGCCGGTGAACATGGCGACGCCGCCGAGGCTCGGCTTCGGCTGATCGTGGACGTCGCGGGACCGGGGCGCGTCGAGGCGCCCCGAGCGGATGACGGCCCAGCGGACCACGCCGGTGAGCAGGTAGCTCACGGCGGCGGAGACGAGCGTCAGCAGCGCCAGCTCGCGCAGGGGCACACCGGCCCCGGCGCCGGCGGCCGCCAGCGTCATCGTCGTCGGTTCCACGGGTTCCGGGCCTTCCGGGCGTCAGCGGCCGCGCAGCGCGTCCGGGGACTTGGACAGGACCTCGGCGATGCGCTCGACCGGCACGGCGCCCTCGCGCAGCACGCGCGGCTCCTGGCCGGACATGTCCACGATGGTCGACGGCTCGCCGATGGTGGCCTGGCCGGCGTCGAGGTACACCGCGGCCTCGTTGCCCAGCTGCTGCTTGGCGCGGATCGCGGTCAGCGCCGGATCCTGGCCGGAGATGTTCGCCGAGGACACGGCCATCGGGCCCGTCTCGCGCAGCAGCTCTATGGCCAGCGGGTGCAGCGGCATGCGGACCATGACGGTGCCGCGGGTGTCGCCGAGGTTCCACGGCAGCGACGGCGCCTGGTTGACCACGAGGGACAGCCCGCCCGGCCAAAACGCCTCCACCAGCGCCTCCGCGGCCGGGGTGAACTCGCGGACGAGGCCTCGGACGGTGGTCCAGGAGCCGACGAGCACCGGCACCGGCATGTCCGGGCCGCGGTGCTTGGCGCGCAGCAGGTTGGCGACGGCGTTGTTGTCGAACGCATCGCAGCCCAGGCCATACACGGTGTCCGTGGGCATGACGACGAGCCGGCCCGCCCTCACGGCGTCGACCGCCGCGCGCAGCCCGTCGGCGCGCCCCTTGTCGGTGGAGCAGTCGTAGATCCTGGCCATGTGCCGTTCCTTCCCTGGCCACCCCGTCGCCGGGACGGCGTTCGTCTTCCCTGGTCCGTGTACCCTGATGGGCTCCGGAGCACCCCGGACCGACACCGCGCGGGCGTCAGGCCCGCGTGGCGACGGTGTAGCGGTCGCGGCCGGCCAGATCCCGCCGACACGCGACGTCCCGGAAGCCGCCGGCCTCCGCGAACGCCGCCGCGACGCCCGCGGCTCCGTCGTCGTCGTGCTCCACCGCGGCGTGGCCGCCGGGGCGCAGCAACGTGCGCACGACCGTCATCATAGGCCGGATGACCTCCAAGCCAGTGTCGCCGGCGAACACGGCGTCGTGGGGGTCGGCGCGGACCTCCGGGTCCACGTCCGCGGACTCCGGCACGTACGGCGGGTTGGACAGCACCGCGTCGGCGCGCCCGGTCAGGCCCGCCAGCGCTCCCCCGTCGTCAAGAATCGCGGGGTCCGTGACGTCGCCCGCCACGATGCGCACGTCGCGGTCCGGCCCGGGCGCCGCGGCCCACCGGGCGCGGCAGCGCTCCAGGTTCCGCAGCGCCCAGTCCAGCGCAGCCGGGGACTTCTCGACACCGACGACGCACGCCGACGGCACGAGATCCGCCACCGCCAGCGCGATGGCCCCGGTCCCCGTGCAGAGGTCCACGACGACCGGTCGTCGTATTCCACCGCGGATCATGGTGCGCAGCACGCTCACGGCCCCGTCGACCAGAAGCTCCGTCTCCGGGCGGGGGACGAAGACGCCGGGGCCGACCGCCAGTTCCAGATCGAGCATCGGCGCCGTGCCCAGGATGTGCTGGAGCGGCTCCCGCGCCGCACGGCGCCCGACGAGACCGGGCAGCGCGGTGGCCAGCGGGTCGGCGTCGTCAAGCGCGTCCCGCCGCGACAGCACCAGGTCCGCGCGCGACCGCCCGGAGGCGTGCTGCGCCAGCGCCTCCGCGTCCGCGCGCGGCGACGCGACGCCGGCGCGGGCGAGCAC
>JAEWGK010000262.1 GCA_023388385.1 Actinomycetes bacterium
CCCTTTGAATGGGGTGGTATTTGGGGGCGGGGGGGGTACTCGAAACTATCGCTGTCCAGGGTAGACATGATAAAAACCATGCGTTCGCATTCATGGTCGCGCGGCCGTTCCACGGAGTGGGACGGCCGCGTGCACGTCCAGGAGGTCCCCCTATGACCGCTTCCCTGACGCGGCCGTCCGCCCCCGAGGGGGTCGAGCTGCTGCAGCCGGACGACTCGCTGCCCCCGGTCGGCGTCGTCGACCGCCGCCCGATGTCCGTCCGCGCGCGCATCGTCTTCGGGCTCATCGCCATCGTCGCGGCCGTGGGCTGGGCGATGATCGCGCTGGGGCGCGGCGAGTCCGTCAACGCCACGTGGCTCGTCCTCGCGGCCGTCGGCTCGTACATCATCGGCTACCGGTTCTACGGCCGGCTCATCGAGTACAACGTCATCAAGCCGCGCGACGACCGCGCGACCCCGGCGGAGATCTGCAACGACGGAAAGGACTTCGTCCCGACGGACCGTCGCGTCCTGTTCGGCCACCACTTCGCCGCCATCGCCGGCGCCGGCCCACTGGTCGGCCCGATCCTCGCGGCCCAGATGGGCTACCTGCCGGGCACGATCTGGATCGTCGCCGGCGCCGTCTTCGCGGGCGCGGTGCAGGACTACATGGTCCTGGCCATCTCCACGCGCCGCGGCGGGCGCTCGCTCGGCCAGATGATGCGCGACGAGATGGGCCGCGTCGGCGGCTTCTTCGGCATGATCGGCATCCTCGTCATCATGATGATCCTCATCGCCGTCCTCGGCGTCGTCATCATCAACGCGCTCGCGGAGTCCCCGTGGGGCGTCTTCTCGCTGGCGATGACCATCCCGATCGCCGTCTTCATGGGCCTGTATCTGCGGTACCTGCGTCCGGGCCGGGTCTCGGAGACCTCCGTCGTCGGCGTCATCCTCCTGCTGCTGGCCATCGTCGCCGGCGGTTGGGTCAACGCCGACCCGACGTGGCATGCGATGTTCCACTGGGACAAGCTCACCCTCGCGTGGGCGCTGGTCGGCTACGGCTTCCTGGCCTCCGTCCTGCCGGTGTGGCTGCTGCTGGCCCCGCGCGACTATCTGTCCACCTTCATGAAGGTCGGCGTCGTCGGCCTGCTGGCCGTCGGCATCCTCATCGCCCGCCCGGTGATCCAGATGCCGGACGTCACCCGTTTCGCCCTCGACGGCACCGGCCCGGTGTTCGCCGGCGAACTGTTCCCGTTCCTGTTCATCACCATCGCCTGCGGCGCGCTGTCGGGCTTCCACTCGCTCGTGTCCTCCGGCACCACCCCGAAGCTCCTGGAGAAGGAGTCCCAGGCCCGCATGATCGGCTATGGCTCGATGATCATCGAGTCCTTCGTCGCCGTCATGGCGATGTGCGCGGCCGTCATCCTCGATCAGGGCCTGTACTTCGCCATGAACGCCCCGGCAACGCTGACCGGTGGCACCGCCGAGACCGCCGCGGCCTACGTCAACAGCCTGGGCCTCGACGGCAACGCCGAGCAGCTGTCGGCCGCGGCCGCCGCGGTCGGCGAGCAGTCCATCGTTTCCCGCACCGGCGGCGCCCCGACGATGGCGTTCGGCATGTCGCAGATCCTCTCCGACGTCTTCGGCGGCGACGCCCTGCAGGCGTTCTGGTACCACTTCGCCATCATGTTCGAGGCGCTGTTCATCCTCACCACCGTCGACGCCGGCACCCGCGTCGCCCGCTTCATGCTCACCGACGCCGTCGGCAACATCCCGGGCATGGGCAAGTTCAAGGACCAGTCGTGGACCCCGGGCAACATCTCCGCGTCCCTGGTGGTCTGCGGTGCGTGGGGCGGAATCCTCATCATGGGCGTCACCGACCCGCTGGGCGGCATCAACATGCTGTTCCCGCTGTTCGGCATCGCCAACCAGCTGCTTGCCGCGATGGCGCTGACGCTCGTCACCGCGTCGTCATCAAGAAGGGCCACGTGAAGTGGGTCTGGATCCCGGGCATCCCGCTGGTGTGGGACCTCGTGGTCACGATGACCGCGTCGTGGCAGAAGATCTTCAGCCCCGACCCGGCGATCGGCTACTGGGCGCTGCACGCCGCCTATAAGGCCGGCGACCCGAAGGCCATCGGCGACAAGTCGCCGGAGGACGTCGCCGCCGTCATCCGCAACACCGCTGTCCAGGGCACGCTGTCCATCGTCTTCGCGGGCGTGACGCTGCTGGTGGTCATCGTCGGCGTCATCGTCAGCATCCGCGCGCTGCGCGCGGGCGCCGCCGCCGGCCGGGAGATCGACGTCCACGAGGACCCGGAGGTCCCGTCCCGCTACTTCGCACCCGCGGGGCTGACCGCCACCGCCGTGGAGAAGGACATCCAGGCGACGTGGGGCGGGCTTGACGACGACGCCCTGCGCCGCGCCCATGCAGCGACCCACCGCGACGCTGTCGCCGCCGGGCTCGTCCACGGGCACCATCACGGGCATGGGCATGCGCACGACGACGCGCCGGGCGCCGACACGGGGGAGGGGCGCTGACATGGCTGCCGTCCTCGAGGCACTGCGGGGTGTCGCCTGGTACGTCGGCGAGCTGATGGGCGACCACGACTACGCCCGCTACTGCGAGCACCTGCGCCTGCATCATCCGGATGAGCCGGTCCCGACAGAGCGCGAGTACTGGCGCCGCCGCCACGCCGACGAGGCGGCGAACCCCGGGGCCCGCTGCTGCTAGCCCCGCCACGGCGCCCCGCACCCCCTCGGTGCGGGGGCGTCCCCGTTGTAGGCTCGGCGCCATGAGCCTGCCCCCGATTGACCCGCTGCGCGCCGGGTTGGAGTCCATCCTCCTCGTCGTCGACAATCCGGTCTCCCCGGAGGATCTCGGCCGTGCCCTCGGGGCGGACGCCTCCGACGTCCGCGAGGCGCTGGAGGCCATCCGCGGCGAGTTCGACGCCCGCGGTTCCGGCTTCGACCTCCGGGAGACCCCCGAGGGCTGGCGGCTGTACACCCGTCCCTCCCACGCGGAGGCGGTCGAGGCGTTCCTGCTCGACGGCACTCAGACCCGGCTGTCCCGGGCGGCGCTGGAGACGCTGGCCGTCGTCGCCTACCGGCAGCCCGTCACACGCCAGCAGGTCTCGGCGGTCCGCGGCGTCAACGTCGACGGCGTCATGCGGACCCTGCACGCCCGCGGCCTGGTCGCGGAGCAGGGGGAGGACCCGTCGACGGGCGCGCACCTGTACGTGACGACGCCACTGCTGCTCGAACTGCTCGGCATCGAGAGCCTCGACGCCCTGCCGGATCTTGCGCCGCTACTGCCGGACGTCGACCTCATCGACGAGCCCTGACGCCCGTGATCGGTGTTCAGGCAGGCCGCGGCGGTCGCTTGATCGGCGTCCAATAGGCTGGGTGCCATGACCCCGGAGGAGATCGCCGCCTACGACCAGGCCCACGTCTGGCACCCCTACGGACCGTTGCCCGGCGCGGTGCCCGCGCTGCCGGTCGCCTCTGCGTCCGGCACCCGCATCCGCCTGCACGACGGCCGCGAGCTCATCGACGGGATGAGCTCCTGGTGGGCCGCCGCCCACGGGCACTCCAACCCGCGCCTCGTCGCCGCGGCGGCGGACCAGATCGGGCGGATGAGCCACGTCATGTTCGGCGGCCTCACGCACGAGCCCGCCGTGGCGCTGGCCCGCGACCTGGTGGAGATGACGGACGCGCCGCTGGAGAAGGTGTTCTTCAGCGACTCGGGCTCGGTCTCCGTCGAGGTCGCGGTGAAGATGGCGCTGCAGTACGCCCGCGCCACCGGGCACCCGGAGCGCACGAAGCTGCTGACGTGGCGCGGCGGCTACCACGGCGACACCTTCGCCCCGATGAGCGTCTGCGATCCCGATGGCGGCATGCACGCGCTGTGGCGCGGGACGCTGGCCGAGCAGATCTTCGCCGATCGGCCGCCCGCCCGTGGCGCCTCGGAGCAGGAGCACGCCGCGTACCTGGACCATCTTGCCGGGTGCGTGACCGACGAGGTCGCGGGCGTCATCATCGAACCCGTCGTCCAGGGCGCCGGCGGCATGCGCTTCCACGACCACGAGCTGGTCGCCGGCGTCCGCCGCCTGTGCGACGAGCGCGGCATCCTGTTCATCGCCGACGAGATCGCCACCGGATTCGGCCGCGCCGGCGACCTGTTCACCACCTCCGCCGCGGGGGCCACGCCGGACATCCTGTGCGTCGGCAAGGCCCTGACCGGCGGGTTCATGTCCCTGGCCGCGACCATCACGACCGCCGAGGTTGCGGGCGCCATCTCCCGCGCCCACGGCGGCGTCATGCACGGCCCGACGTTCATGGCGAACCCGCTCGCGTGCGCGGTCGGCCATGCCGCAATGGGCATCGTCCGCGAGGGCGCGTGGCGTGACGACGTCCCGCGCATCGAGGCCGGCCTGCGCCGGGGCCTTGAGCCGGTGCGCGGGGCGCCCGGCGTCGCCGACGTCCGCGTGCTCGGCGCCATCGGCGTCGTGGAGATGGACCGGCCCGTCGACATGGCCCGGGCCACCGCCGCGTGCGCCGACGCCGGTGTGTGGCTGCGGCCGTTCGGGCGACTGGTCTACGCCATGCCCATGTTCATCTGCGACGACGGGGAGGTCGCCGCCATCTGCCGCGCCATCGCGGCCATCGTCGAGGAGGAGGGGCACCGGTGAGCATCACCATCATCACGGGCACGGGGACCGACGTCGGCAAGACCGTCGCCGTCGCCGCGCTGGCCGCACGCGAGGTCGCGGCGGGCCGCGCCCCGCGCGTCGTCAAGCCCGCGCAGACCGGCGAGCCGGAGGGCTCCGGCGATGTGGCCACCGTGCAGCGGCTCACCGGCGTCGACGATCTCCACGAGTTCGCCCGCTACCCGGAGCCGCTGGCGCCGGCGACCGCCGCCCGGCGCGCCGGCATGGACCTGCTGGACCTGGGGGAGACCGCCGGGCGCATCCGCGCGCTCGACGACGGCCGTCCCGTGCTGGTCGAGGGCGCCGGCGGGCTGCTGGTCCGCCTGGCGGAGTGGACCATCGCGGATCTGGCCGCCGAGCTCGGCGCACCGGTGCTCGTGGTGACGTCGACGGGGCTCGGCAGCCTCAACCACGCCGAGCTGACGACGCGGGAGCTCGCCCGCCGCGGTCTGGAGTGCGCGGGCCTCATCGGCGGTTCCCTGCCCGCCGAGCCGGACCTGGCGACGCGCTGCAATGCCGACGACCTCCCGGCCGTCACCGGCGTGCCCGTCCGGGCGTGGATCCCGGCCGGCGCGGGATCCCTTCGGCGGGAGCGGTTCCTCGCCGAGGCGCCGGGCTGGTTCATCGACTGACCGCGGGTTTTCGGGATTGGGGATGGGCCCGGGCGGGCACTACACTGTGCCCGGAACACCCCGTATAGGAGGAACCGACGTGACCCCACCCGCTCGCCGAGACGGCACACCGGAGAACACGGGCGGCGCGAGCCGCCGCGAGGAGCAGTCGCGGCGCGACCGCGAGCGCAACCGCGCCCACCGCGCCTCCGACATCTACGTCTCCCAGGCCCGCCCTGCCCGCCACCAGCACGTCGACGCCGACGGCCGCACCGGCCGGCCCGCGCGCGATGCCGACCGCCCCGTGGAGCGCATCCGCCTGCAGAAGGTCCTCTCGCAAGCCGGCGTCGCCTCCCGCCGGATGTCCGAGAAGCTCATCGAGGAGGGCCGCGTCGAGGTCGACGGCAAGGTCGTCACCCGCCAGGGCGTCCGCGTCGACCCCGACACGCAGGTCATCCGCGTCGACGGCTCCCGCGTCATCGTCGACGAGTCGAAGCAGTACTTCGCGCTGAACAAGCCCCGCGGCGTCCAGTCGACGCTGCACGACGACCAGGGCCGGCCCTGCATCGGCGACATCATCGACGAGCGCCTGGCCTCCGGCCAGCGCCTCTTCCACGTCGGCCGCCTCGACGCGAAGACCGAGGGCCTCATCCTGCTCACCAACGACGGCGAGCTGGCCAACCGCCTCATGCACCCGCGCTACGGCATCACGAAGACGTACCTGGCCACCGTCGTCGGCGAGATGGACAAGGCCGACTGCGCCCGCCTGATGAAGGTGGGCGTGGAGCTGGACGACGGCCCGGCGCGCGCCGACCTGGCCCAGCTCATCGACGTGTGGCAGGGCCGCACCATCGTGCGCGTCGAGCTGCACGAGGGCCGCAAGCACATCGTCCGCCGCATGCTCAAGGCCGCCGGCTTCCCCGTCGAGCGCCTGGTGCGCACCAAGATCCACACCGTCCAGCTGGGCGAGCAGTCGCCGGGCTCCCTGCGGGCCCTCAACCGCTCCGAGCTGACGTCCCTGTACAACGCGGTGGGCCTGTGAGCACCGCCGACCGACCCCGCGAGGAGGATCGCATGACCGGATCCACCGCCGGCGCCAACGGCCCGGCCGACGCCGCCGACGAGGCCGTGCTCGTCGCCATCGACGGCCCGTCCGGCACGGGCAAGTCCACCGTCTCCCGCCTGGTCGCGGAGTGGCTGGACGCGAAGTACCTGGACACCGGCGCCATGTACCGCGTGGCGACGCTGTGGGTCCTGCGCAATGGCGTCGACCCCGCCGACGCGGCGGCCGTCGCCAGGGTGACCGCCGACCTGCCGCTGGAGGTCTCCGACGATCCGCGCTCCACCGCCGTCCTGTTGGACGGGGAGGACGTCTCCGGCGAGATCCGGGGCCCGGAGGTCACCCGGAACGTCTCCGCCGTCTCCGCCATCCCGGAGGTCCGGGCGAACCTCGTGGCGCTGCAGCGGTCGCTGGCCCGCGGGGCCGGGCGCTGCGTCGTCGAGGGCCGCGACATCGGCACCGTCGTCCTGGACGGCTGCCCGGCGAAGATCTACATGACCGCCTCCGCGGAGGTCCGCGCCCGCCGCCGCTATGACCAGGACGTCGCCGCCGGCCGCGACGCCGACTACGACCAGGTCCTGGCCGACGTCGTCCGCCGCGACGAGCTGGACAGCGGCCGCGCGACGTCGCCGCTGCGCCCCGCCGATGACGCGGTCATCCTGGACACGTCCGACCTCGGAGTCGACGAGGTCGTCGAGCGCATCCTCGACGTCGTCGACGAGGCCTACCCCGGTCTGTTCTACGACCCGGAGGACGATCCCGCCGGCACCGGGCCGATCGCCGCCCTCGACGTCGACGGCGCGGAGGCCCACGCCGGCCTGCGCGCGGAGCATTCGCCGGCGCCCGACGCCCCCGAGCACTCCGAGGCGGTGCTCGACCGGGCGCTCGCCGACCACGCCGACGTCATCGAGGATGCCATCGCCCGCGCCGAGGTCGGCGCGCTCGGCGACGACGAGGACTGGGACGCCCTCGAGGAGGCGTTCGCCGCCCTCGGCGGCGATGTCGACGAGGAGGAGGCGCTGCCGACCGTCGCCATCGTCGGCCGTCCGAACGTCGGCAAGTCCACGATGGTCAACCGCTTCATCGGCCGCCGCGAGGCCGTCGTCGAGGACTTCCCGGGCGTCACCCGCGACCGCATCAGCTACCTCGGAGACTGGGCCGGGCGCCGCTTCTGGGTTCAGGACACCGGCGGCTGGGACCCGGACGCCAAGGGCATGCACGCCGCCATCGCCCGCCAGGCGGAGAACGCGATGGCGTCGGCGGACGTCATCATCATGGTCGTCGACACCACCGTCGGCGTCACCGCGACCGATGAGGTGATGGCCCGCCGCCTGCAGAAGGCCGACCAGCCCGTCATCCTCGTGGCCAACAAGTTCGAGTCCGACTCCCAGCTCGGCGACGTCGCGGAGTTCTGGTCCCTCGGCCTCGACGAGCCGCACCCGGTCTCCGCGCTGCACGGACGTGGTAACGCGGACGTCCTGGACCAGGTCGTCCGCAGCTTCCCGGACGTCCCGCGCGCCGCGGCGCAGCCGACCGGGCCGCGCCGCGTGGCGCTCGTCGGCAAGCCGAACGTGGGCAAGTCCAGCCTGCTGAACAAGATCACCGGCGAGGAGCGCGCCGTCGTCAGCGACGTCGCCGGCACCACGGTCGATCCCGTCGACTCCCTGGTGCAGCTCGATCAGGAGCTGTGGCGCTTCGTCGACACCGCCGGCCTGCGCAAGAAGGTCCGGCACGCGCAGGGCCATGAGTACTATGCGTCGCTGCGCACCCGCGCGGCCATCGACTCCGCGGAGGTCTGCGTCTTCCTCGTCGATGCCTCCGAGCCCATCACCGAGCAGGACCAGCGCGTGCTGCGCATGATCCTGGACTCCGGGCGGGCGCTCGTCGTTGCCTACAACAAGTGGGACCTCATGGACGAGGACCGCCGCGACCTGCTCGAGCGCGAGATCGACCTCCAGCTGTCCCACGTGCCGTGGGCCCGCCGAGTCAACATCTCCGCGAAGACCGGGCGCGCCGTCCAGAAGCTCGAGCCGTTCATGCTCGAGGCCCTGGACAGCTGGGACAAGCGCATCGGCACCGCCCGCCTGAACACGTGGCTGCGCGGCGTGCTGCAGCAGACCCCGCCGCCGATGCGCGGCGGCCGCCTGCCCCGAGTGCTGTTCGCCACCCAGGCGTCCACCCGCCCGCCGGTGATTGTCCTGTTCACCACCCACTTCCTGGAGCACGGCTACCGCCGCTTCCTGGAGCGCAAGCTGCGCGAGGAGTTCGGGTTCGAGGGCTCGCCCGTCCGCATCGCCGTGCGCGTGCGCGAGCGCCGCACCCGCAAGTAGCGGCGCGTCGGGCGCCGCCGCGGGCCCGCCGGACCACGGTCGGCGGGGCCCTCTTTTGCCAGGACGGCCCTCGCCGGGGCACAGTGGATGGTCCGGAGACGTGGCCGCGGAGCCGCGCCGCCGGAGCAGATCGACAGCCCGACGACGAGGAGACGACGATGGCCGCCAATCCCACCGGCCGGACGCCCGGCGACGACGAGCCCACCCGCTTCATCCCGCGAACCGGCTCCAGGGATGTCCCCGGCGACGACGAGCCGACGCGCATCGCCGACGGCCGGGCCTGGTCCCGCGCCGACGACGGCCCGACGGAGTACCTCGGCTACAACCGCGGTGGCGACGAGACCCGCGCCGACGAGGCCGCCGACGCCGACTTCGCCGGTGGCTCCCGCGCCGACTCCCGCGCGGTGCACGACGACCGCACGTCGGCGGCCGACGGCGGACAGTACTGGGCGCCGCTGAGCCCGGAGGAGCAGGGCTACGACGCCACCCGGGCGGGGGAGCCCCGCGGCTACGACGGCTACGACGGGCACGGCCCGAGCGACGGCGGCTACGGCGAGCCCCGCGGCCTCGACGACGACGGTGGCCGCGACTACGGCCGGGGCGGCCGCGGAGGAGGTGCGGCGACGGCGATCGTCGGCATCGTCGCCATCGTCGCGGTGCTCGCGCTGCTGTTCTGGTTCCTCACCACCCGGGACTCGGGGGACGGGGGCACACCTGCGCCGACGTCCTCCGAGGCTCCGTCGGCGCCGTCGACCACGCCGCCGACGGAGTCGTCCACGACGGAGCCGACCCCGTCCGGGGACCCGCTCCAGGACCAGATCGACGGCCTGCGCGACCAGATCGAGTCCATCCGGCAGACCCCGCCGCCCATCCCGGCGGTGCCGGGCGTCTCCGGCGGCGAGGCCACGCAGCAGGACATCCCGCAGGTCGTCGGCACCACCCCGGGCGAGGCGGAGCTGAACCTGCGCCGCCTGGGCTTCGGCGACATCACGGTGCTGGACAACCAGGGCCGGGAGACCTCCACGCTGGAGAACCTCACCGGCCGCGTCGCCTCCGTCGAGCCGGCCGAGGGCACGTCCGTCTCCACGGACACGCCCATCACGATCCGGTTGCGGTAGCGGACTCGGGACGCATCCCGGGAGGGCCCGTGACCAGGGGATTGGCCCGGATGGATGGCAGTGTTGTAATCTACGGGGGTTGCCGACCGGGGATGACCCCGGTCAGCGCGGCGGACTGTGGCGCAGCTTGGTAGCGCACCTCACTGGGGGTGAGGGGGTCGCAGGTTCAAATCCTGTCAGTCCGACCACTTCACGGCCCCGGCGGTTCACCCGCCGGGGCCGTCGCCATGCGCCGCGCACGGGACCGGGCCTGCCGCCGTCATGCGCTCCGGCGTGCGCTGACGTCCACGCGGAAGCCCGCGATGGCCGCGGAGTCCGTGAACTGCCACATGACGGGTCGGCGCCCGCGGAACGGCCGCCATGCGCGGTGATCGTCGCCGGGGTAGCCGACTCCGCCCGGCCACTGCGCCAGCCAGTCCGCGCCGAGATCCGGGGCCGGGCGCAGCCGCCAATAGGAGCGCATCGTGTACATCCCGGCGACGACCGCTCCAGCGTCCCGCAGCGCCGCGGCGGCGTCGCGGACCTCGTCCGCCGCAAGCCGCGCCGGGGTCTCGCAGTCGAGCCACACCGGCGTCGCCCCCGCCCCGGCGGCGGCGAGCTGCCGGATGACGGCGCCGGCCTGCTCGGCGAAGGACGTGCCCTCCGACGGCCGCCGGAGGTACCAGTAGGCCGCCACCTCCAGGCCGTTCGCCCGGGCGCCGGCGACGTGGGAGGCGAAGCACCGGTCCGCGTACGTGCCGTCGCAGGCGCGGACGACGGCGAAGGAGCAGCCGGTCCGCGCGACCTCCGCCATCGGCAGCCCGTCCTGCCACTCGGAGACGTCGACGCCGAAGTCGACGGCCCCGCGCGGGGCGAACGGGGCCCCGCCGCCCGCGCCGGCGGATCCCGCGGCATCGGCCGCATCCGCCGCGGGCCCGCCAGTGCGGGGCCCGGCGGGGATCATCGGACGACGATGCCGTCGGAGTCGCAGTAGACGTGGTCGCCCGGCCGGAAGACGACGCCGCCGAAGCTCACCGGCACGTCGCGCTCGCCCTCGCCGGTCTTGGTGGACTTGCGCGGGTTGGTGCCCAGTGCCTTGCAGCCGAAGTCCTCCATCGTGCCGATGACGGCGGAGTCGCGGACTGCGCCGTGGACGATGACTCCGGCCCAGCCGTGATCGCGGCCCAGAGCGGCGATGATGTCGCCGACCAGCGCGGTGTGCAGCGAGCCGGCGCCGTCGATGACCAGCACGCCGCCGTCGGAGTCCTCGCTCAGGATGGACTTCAGCAGCGCGTTGTCCTGGAAGCACCGGACGGTGGTGACGGGGCCGTGGAACTCGACGCGGCCGCCGATGTCGCGCATCTGCAGGTCGCAGCTGCGCACCTCGGCGCCGATCTCGTCGACCAGGTCGGCGGTGGGGATGAAGCCGGTGTCGGCCATCGTGGGTCTCCTCGGTGTCGCGGGGCAGGGATATCGCCGGGCGGCGCGCAGCGGGCACGGCCTGCCCCGGCTGCCCCGACGTTACCGCGCCGCACGCGGTGCCGGGGCGGACTGCGTTAGGCTGGGAAAATCGTCTGCCGGAGCGCCCCCGACCGGGGCCCGGCCGGCGCCGACCGCAACCGCAACGGATGAGGAGAGTGGCCCGTGGGGCGCATGAACTGGTTCTGGAAGGCCCTCGGCGGCAAGCAGGGGCGCGACCAGAAGCGCAGCGTTGCACTGGTGGAGGCCGCCGCTGCGCTCGAGGACGAGCTGCGCGGGCTTGGTGACGCGGAACTCGCCGAGCGCGCCCGCGCCGACCGGACGGACGCGCCGAAGCTGCTGGCCGCCCTGCGCGAGGTCTCGCGCCGGGCCATCGGCCTGCGCCCCTTCGATGTCCAGCTGCAGGGCGCGCTGCGCCTGCTCGAGGGCGACGTCGTCCAGATGGCCACCGGCGAGGGCAAGACGCTCTCCGGCGCCCTGGCCGCCGCGGGCTTCGCCCTGCGCGGCGAGCGCGTCCACTCCATCACCGTGAACTCCTACCTCGCCGGCCGCGACGCCGAGTGGATGGGCCCCATCTTCGCCGCCCTGGGCCTGACGTCGGCCGCCGTGGTGGAGCAGGACGCCCCGGACGCCCGCCGGGAGGCCTACGCCGCCGACGTCGTCTTCGTCGCCGTCAACGAGCTGGGCTTCGACGTGCTGCGCGACCGCTCGGCCCTCGACGTCGCCGAACGGGTCCTGTCCCCGGCGAAGGTCGCCATCATCGACGAGGCCGACTCCGCGCTCGTCGACGAGGCGCTCGTGCCGCTGGTGCTCGCCGGCTCCGAGCCAGGGGCCGCGCCGACCGAGAGGATCACCGAGATCGTCTCCCGCCTGACGCTCGGCTCCGACTACACCGTCGACGAGGGCCGCCGCAACGTCTTCCTCACCGACACCGGCGCCCAGCGCGTCGAACGACTGCTCGGCATCGGCAGCCTGTACGACGCCACCCACGTCGGAACCACCCTGACCCAGGTCAACGTCGCGCTGCACGCCCGCGAGCTGCTGCAGCGCGACGTCCACTACATCGTCCGCGACGGCAAGGTGGCGCTCGTCGACGGCTCCCGCGGCCGCGTCGCCGACCTGCAGCGCTGGCCCGACGGCCTGCAGGCCGCCGTCGAGGCGAAGGAGGGGCTCGACGTCACCGAGGGCGGCCGCGTCCTGGACACGCTGACCATCCAGCAGCTCGTCAGCCGCTACCCCGTCACCTGCGGCATGACCGGCACCGCCGTCACCGCCGGAGACCAGTTCCGCGAGTTCTACGGCCTGCGGGTCTCCGTCGTCGAGCCCAACGTCCCCTGCATCCGCGAGGACCACGCCGACCGCGTCTACGCCACGACCGACGACTCCTTCGCCGCCGTCGTCCGCGAGATCCTCGACATGCACGCCACGGGCCGCCCGGTGCTCGTCGGCACGCGCGACGTCGCCGAGTCCGAGCGCCTCGCCGACGCCCTGGTGCTCGAGGGCGTCGAGTCCAACGTCCTCAACGCGAAGAACGACGAGGAGGAGGCCGCCGTCATCGCCGAGGCCGGCCGCCCCGGCACCGTCACCGTCTCCACCCAGATGGCCGGCCGCGGCACGGACATCCGCCTCGGCGGCGCCGACGAGGCCGACCGCGACGAGGTCGTGGAGCTCGGCGGCCTCTGCGTCATCGGCACCGGCCGGCACCGCACCGCCCGGCTCGACGACCAGCTGCGCGGCCGCGCGGGGCGCCAGGGCGACCCCGGCTCCTCCGTGTTCTTCGTCGCCCTCGACGACGACGTCGTGCGCGAGGGCGGGGCGGGTGAGGAGCTCGTCGTCACCCCCGACGCCGACGGCCTCATCGACGACCCGAAGGCGTCGGCCTACGTTGACCGCGCGCAGCGCGTCACCGAGGCGACGATGCTGTCCGTCCACGCCACGACGTGGAAGTACAACAAGCTCCTCGGCGACCAGCGCGCCATCCTGGACGAGCGCCGCGAGCGGCTTCTGACCACCGACCTGGCGTGGGAGGAGCTCTCCGCCCGCGCCCCGGAGCGCGCCGCCGAGGTCGAGGCCATCTGCGGGCCGGAGACGGCGCGCGCCGCCGCCCGCGGCATCATGCTGCACCACCTCGACCGCGGCTGGTCCGACCACATCGCCGCGCTCGACGACCTGCGCGAGTCCGTGCACCTGCGCGCGCTGGCGAAGGAGAGCCCCATCGACGAGTTCCACCGCGCCGCCATCGCCGCGTTCAAGGGCCTCGCCGCCGGCGCCGTCGACGACGCCGTGCGCACCTTCTCCGAGGTGGAAGTCACCGCCGACGGCGTCGACTTCGAGGCCGAGGGCCTCGGCCGGCCCACCTCGACGTGGACGTACATGGTCAACGACAACCCGCTGTCCGGCGGTGGCTCGGCCATCGGCGCCATCGCCGCCATGTTCCGCTGACGGATCCCGGGTAGCCTCCCGGACGAGGAGGTGGACGTGCACGAGGACGCCAACGGGTACCGCCCCGGGAAACCGGGGGAGCGTGACGACGCAGGCCGCCGCACCGGACCGGCGCGCGATGCCGCACGGCGCGGCGTCGCGCGCGCCGTCGAGCGGTGGGACGCCGGCGACGAGGCGGTGCGGCGCAGCCTGGGCGTGCGGCAGGAGGGACATCTGGCCCGCGCCATCCCGCCCGGGCTCGAGGAGGAGGCCGCGGGCCAGAAGGGCAGCCGCAGCGACCGGGTGTTCACCATCCCCAACGCGCTGTCGTTCCTGCGCATCCTGCTCGTGCCCGTCTTCGCGTGGCTGCTGCTCGTCCCCGGCAAGCCCGGATGGGCGCTGGCGGTGCTGGTGGCGTCGACCATCACGGACTGGCTGGACGGCAAGATCGCCCGCGCCTTCGACATGGGCTCGAAGCTCGGCCAGTACCTCGACCCGGCGGCCGACCGGCTGCTGATCATCGTCGCGCCCGTGACGTTCGTGCTGGCCGGCATCCTGCCTCCCTGGGTCGCCGCCGTGCTGGTCGCCCGCGACGTCGTGCTCGCCCCAACCCTGCTGGCCTACCGTTCGCGCGGTGTGCAGCCGAAGGTGATGTACCTGGGCAAGGCGGCCACGTTCGCCCTCATGTGGGCCATCCCGTTCTACCTGGCCGCGGAGGCCGGATGGTCGTTCTCCGGCGGTTTCACGCCGTGGGCCCACGCGCTGCTCATCTGGGGTGCCGCGCTGTACCTGTGGACCGGCGTTCTCTACGCGTGGCG
>JAEWGK010000006.1 GCA_023388385.1 Actinomycetes bacterium
CGACGGCGACGGTGCCGGTGGCGATGCGCCCGGCGTAGCCGCGGTACTCGCTGGCGTGGTCGCGGATGACGTAGTCGACGGGCAGGCGCAGGTCCTTCGCCGCGTCGCGCGCCTCGTCGGCGGCGACGTCGAGGCCCTCGAGCAGCTCCAGGACGGCCGGACCGCCGTACCACGGGGTGTTCGGGGAACGCTCGACGACGTTGTCGCCGGCCAGCGCGGACACCGGCACGACGTGGGTCTCCTTGAGGCCCAGGCGGTCGGCGAGCTTCAGTGCATCGGCCTCGATGGCGCGGAACGCCGCCTCGTCGTAGTCGAGCAGGTCGATCTTGTTCACCGCGAAGATGACGTGGCGCACGCCCAGCAGGCCGGCGACGGTGGCGTGGCGGCTGGTCTGGCGGACGACGCCGTTGCGGGCGTCGATGAGCAGGACGACGGCCTCCGCCGTCGACATGCCCGTCACCGTGTTGCGGGTGTACTGCTCGTGGCCCGGGCAGTCCGCCAGGATGAAGCTGCGGGCGTCGGTGGCGAAGTAGCGGTAGGCGACGTCGATGGTGATGCCCTGCTCGCGCTCGGCGCGCAGGCCGTCGACCAGCAGCGACAGGTCCGGGGCGGCGAGGCCGCGGGCGGCGGAGGTGCGCTGCACCGCCTCATACTGGTCGGCCAGGATGTTCCTCGTGTCGTGCAGCAGGCGGCCGACGAAGGTGGACTTGCCGTCGTCGACGGAGCCGGCGGTGCACAGGCGCAGCGTGCGCCGGGTCGCGCGGGGGGCTGCGTCGTCACGCACGCCGGGGCGGGCGGGTGCGGTGGCGGTCGGGGCGGACATCAGAAGTAGCCCTCCTTCTTGCGATCCTCCATCGAGGACTCGGACAACTTGTCGTCGGCGCGCGTCGCACCGCGCTCGGTCAGGGTCGAGGTGCGGATCTCGTCCATCACCTCGGCGACGGTGGACGCCTCCGACAGGACGGCGCCGGTGCAGGACATGTCGCCGACCGTGCGGTAGCGCACGGTGCGGGTCTCCAGGACCTCGCCCTCGCGGGGGCCGCCCCACTCGCCGGGAGCCAGCCACATGCCGTTGCGGTTGAACACCTCGCGCTCGTGGGCGAAGTAGATGGGCGGCAGCTCGATGCCGCGGGCGTCGATGTACGCCCAGATGTCCGCCTCGGTCCAGTTGGAGATCGGGAACACGCGGACGTTTTCGCCCGGGGCGTGCCGGCCGTTGTACAGGCCCCACAGCTCGGGGCGCTGGCGACGCGGGTCCCAGCCGCCGAAGGAATCGCGGACGGAGAAGACGCGCTCCTTCGCGCGGGCCTTCTCCTCGTCGCGGCGGGCGCCGCCGAGGACGGCGTCGTAACCGCGCTCCGCGATCGTCTCCACCAGCGGGACGGTCTGCAGCGGGTTGCGGGTGCCGTCCGGACGCTCCTGCAGGACGCCGCGGTCGATCCAGTCCTGGACTTCCGCGACGTGGAGGGTGACGCCGGGGCGGGCGGCGACGCGGTCGCGGAACTCGAGGACCTCCGGGAAGTTGTGGCCGGTGTCGACGTGGAGCAGCTCCAGCGGCGCCGGGGCCGGGGCGAAGGCGCGCAGGGCGAGCTCGAGGACGACGACGGAGTCCTTGCCGCCGGAGAACAGCAGCGCTGCCCGGTCGAACTGGCCGGCGGTCTGGCGGATGATGTCGATGGCCTCCGCCTCGAGCTCCGCCAGGCGGGGGTCGAGGGGGCGGCCGACGCCGTCCTGGGCGCCCGCCGCGGCGGCGGTTCGGGTGAGGGTGGTGGTCATAGGTGCAGTCCGCATTCCGTCTTCTCGGTCCCGGACCAGCGTCCGGAACGGGGGTCGTCGCCCGCTGCGACGCGGGCCGTGCAGGTGGCGCAGCCGATGCTGGGATAGCCGGCGCGGGTGAGGGGGTGGACGATGAGGTCGTTGTCGGCGATGAACCGCTCCACGTCCCCGTCCGTCCACGCCGCCAGGGGGTTGAGCTTGATCCGGCCGGTGCGGTCGAGCTCCAGGACCGGGGTGTTCCGGCGAGTGGGGGCGTCGACGCGCTTGAGGCCGGTGACCCAGCCCTCGTACGGCAGCTTCATCGCCGCCAGCGGCCGAACCTTCCGCAGTTCGCAGCAGCGGGTCGGATCGGTCTTGTACAGGTCCCGACCCTCCTCCGCGTCCTGCTGGGCGCGGGTGCGCTCTGGGACGACGGACAGGAGCCGGTTCGGGTACCGCTCGGCGACCCGGTCCGCGACCTCGAGGGTCTCGTCGAAGTGGTAGCCGGTGTCCAGGAAGACCAGGTCGGCGTCCGGGGCGTGCCGGGCGGCGAGCTCCGCCAGCACCGTGTCCTGCATGGACAGGGTCACCGCCAGCGGGGTCTCCAGGTTCTCGGCGCCCCACTCCAGGATCTCGCCGGCGGTGAAGGACTCGAGCCTGCGCGCGTTGTCCAGCGCCAGCATCGCCAGGCGCTTGGCGACGGCCGGATCCGCCAGGCGGTCCTCCCCCTCCGTCAGCGTGGCGGTGTTCACGGTGACGATGCTCATGCGCCCACCTCCACGTGGCGCCGATCGGCCGGGGCCAGATCGCGCGGCACGTGCCCGTGTAGCTTCACGGTGAACACGCGGCAGCACTCCGTGCAGCGCCACGCGTAGTCCGTCTCGTAGTCGGGCCACAGGTCGTCGCCGCCGCAGTACGGGCAGTGCATGACCGCGCCGCGGTTCGGGTTGCCGTGGGCCGAGCGGCCGCCGATGCCCAGCCGACCGTCGTCGCGGTCGGCGTGGCCGGTGCCGCCGCCGGGCGTTCCGTGACGTTCACTCACTGGAGATCCTCCTCCGCCGCGCGCGCGACCCAGGACCGGAAGGTCTCACCGTCGTCACGCTGCTCCTTGTACTTGACGACGAGCCGCTCGACGTAGTCGCCCAGTTCCGCGCTGGTGACCTTGTGCCCGCGCAGCTTGCGGCCGAAGTTGGCGTGGACGCCGAGCGCGCCACCCAGGTGGACCTGGAAACCCTCGACGCGGTTGCCCTCGTCGTCGGTGACGATCTGCCCCTTGAGGCCGATGTCGGCGATCTGCGTGCGGGCGCACGCGTTGGGGCAGCCGTTGAGCGCGATGGTGATGGGCGAGTCCAGGTCACCGAGTCGCTCCTCCAGCTCGTTGACCAGGTCGATGCCACGCTGGCGGGTCGTGACCAGGGCGAGCTTGCAGAACTCGATGCCGGTGCACGCGATGACGCCGCGGCGGAACGCCGACGGCTGCGCCGACAGGCCGATGGCGTCGAGGTCCGCCAGCAGCGGCTCCACGTCCTCGTCCTTCACGTCGAGGAGGATGATCTCCTTCATGACCGTCGTGCGGATGCGGTCGACGCCGTACTTCTCCGCGACATCGGCGAGCTTGATGAGGTCCTCGCCCGGGATGCGGCCGACCGCCGGCTTCACGCCGACGTAGTTGAGGCCGTCGGCCTGGCGGTGGACGCCGACGTGGTCGCGGTCGCCCTCCCACGGCTCCGGGGCGGGGCCGTCGACGAGCTTCCGGCCCAGGTAGTCGTCCTCCAGCACCCGCCGGAACTTCTCCGGGCCCCACTCGGCGACCAGGAACTTCAGGCGGGCGCGGTTGCGCAGGCGGCGGTAGCCGTAGTCACGGAAGATGCGGCACACGCCGGCCCACACCTCTGGAACCTCCTCCAGCGGCACCCACGCGCCGATGCGCTGGGCGAGCATCGGGTTCGTCGACAGGCCGCCGCCGACGTGGACGTCGAAGCCCGGGCCGTGCTCCGGGTGGTTCACGCCGACGAAGGCGACGTCCTGCACCTCGTGCGTCACGTCGAGCCGGGGGCTGCCGGACACGGCGGACTTGAACTTGCGGGGCAGGTTGGAGAACTCGTCGGTGGCGAGGTACTCCTCCTTGATCCGGCGGATGGCCGGGGTGCCGTCGATGATCTCGTCCGCCGCAACGCCCGCGACCGGGGAGCCGAGAATGACGCGCGGCACGTCGCCGCAGCCGAAGTGCGTGTCCAGGCCGACCTTCTCCAGGCGGTCCCAGATCTCCGGCATGTCCTCGATGCGGATCCAGTGCAGCTGCACGTTCTGCCGGTCCGTGAAGTCCGCGGTCCCGCGGGCGAAGTCGCGGGAAATCCCGCCGATGGCGCGGATGCCCGCGGCGGAGGTCTGGCCGCCGTCCAGCCGGATGCGCAGCATGAAGTACTTGTCCTGCAGCTCGGCGTTGGTCTTCACGCCGGTGTGCTCGCCGTCCAGGTCCTGGCGGCGCTGCGTGTACAGGCCGATCCACTTGAAGCGGGGCGCGAGGTCCTCCGCCGGGATGGAGTCGAAACCCTGCTTGGAGTACAGGTCGATGACCCGCTGCTTCACGCCGAGGCCCGCGTCCTCCTGCTTGATGCGCTCGTCGTCGTTGAGCGGCTCGCGGCCGTCGACGAGCCACTGGCCCTGCGGCTTGGGCTTGCGGGTGCGGCGGGGCCGCCCCGTCTTCGTCGCCGTCGTCATGTGTTGTGTCCTTCGTGTCCGTGAATTATTAGACGAGTCGGTCCAGTCCGGAATCGCGGCCAGACTAGACAGACAGGGTTGTCTATTGCAAGTCCGGGGCGCCGGCTCGGCGCCTCACAGGGCGCCGGCGGGCGGCGTCAGTTCGCGCGGGCCCCGGCGCCGGCGGGGGCGCCGTCGCGCTTGTCCGCGGCGATCTCGGCGAGTTCGTGGCGGTCGCGCAGACCCCGCGGGGCATCGTGGCGGCGCGCCCAGAACAGGACGGCCGCGACCGCCGCGATCCACGCGACCAGCACGACGGCGAGGACCGCGCCCGGCACGTGCGGGGCGAGCAGCGTGCGGATGTTCAGGCCCACCAGGACGCCGCCGATGACGATGCCGAGCAGGCGCGGGTTGACGCGGCCGACGAGGTACGCGGCGATGGGCGCGGCGATGACGCCGCCGACGAGCATGGCGACGACCGGGCCGGCGTGGGCCGCGAACTCGTCGCGAAGGAGCGGCAGAAAACCCAGCACAGCGGCGAACGCGACCAGGAACTCCGAGGCGGAGACGGTGCCGATGATCGTGCGCGGCCGGTTGTTCTCGGCGCCCATCAGCGTCGACGTCGTCACCGGCCCCCAGCCGCCGCCGCCCGTGGAGTCGAGCAGGCCGCCGACCAGGCCCAGCGGCGCCAGGCGCCGCCAGCCCCACGCGGGACGATCGACCTTCCGGCGCGCGGACAGGAACGCGAACTTCACCAGGACCCACAGGCCGAGGCCCAGCAGGATGGTGGAGGTCACGGGCGTCGCCGCCTCCATGTCCAGGTTCACCAGGAAGGTGGAGCCGACGAAGGCGCCGACGGCACCCGGGACGCCGAGCTGCAGAACGCGCCTCCAGTCGACGTTGCCGAAGCGCCAGTGCGAGACGCCGGAGGCGAAGGTCGTGCCGACCTCCACGACGTGGACGACCGCGGAGGCCGTCGCCGCGCCGGTGCCCGACAGCAGGAACAGCGTGGTGGCGGTGACGCCGAAGGCCATGCCCAGGGTGCCGTCCACCAGCTGCGCGCCTAGTCCGATGAGGACGAAGATGATGAGTCGTTCCATGGGTGAAGCCCTTCGAGGTCTCAGGATGGGACGGACCGGGTTGCCATTTTCAGACCGCCCTGTCTAGTGTTGACGCCCGTCAGAGTAGACAGGTCGGTTCGCGATAGTCAACAGCTGCGCAGAAGGTCCGGTTCCGGACCGCGCGGCCGCAGCGGACCGGGCCCCGAACCGAACCACCGTGAGGAACCCCATGACCGACCAGACCCCCGCCTCCGATCGCCCGCTGCGCGTCGCCGTCGTGGGCTCCGGCCCCGCCGGCATCTACGCCGCCGACGCGCTGCTGAAGTCCGGGCGCGACGTCGCCGTCGACATCTTCGAGCGCCTCCCCGCGCCGTTCGGCCTCATCCGCTACGGCGTCGCCCCGGACCACCCGCGCATCAAGGGCATCATCAAGAGCCTCCACCGCGTCATGGACAAGCCGGGCGTCCGCCTGCTGGCGAACGTCGGCGTCGGCGAGCAGATCCAGGTCTCGGATCTGCAGCGCTTCTACGACGGCGTCGTCCTGGCCACCGGCGCGACCGGCGACCGGGATCTCGACGTCCCGGGCGCGGACCTCGAGGGCCACCACGGCGCCGGCGAGTTCGTCGGCTTCTACGACTCCCACCCGGAGTTCCGCCGCGACTGGAACCTCGACGCCGAGTCCGTCGCGGTCATCGGCGTCGGCAACGTCGGCCTCGATGTCGCCCGCATCCTGGCGAAGACCGCCGACGAGCTGCACGTCACCGAGATCGCGGACAACGTCCACGAGGGCCTGTCCCGCAACCGCGCCCGCGAGATCCACGTCTTCGGCCGCCGCGGTCCCGCCGAGGCGAAGTTCACGCCGCTGGAGCTGAAGGAGCTCGACCACTCCGACACCATCGAGGTCGTCGTCTCCGGCGAGGACATCGACTACGACGCCGCCGGCGAGGAGGCGCGCCGCAACTCCAAGGTCGTCGACCAGGTCTGCACGATCATCGAGAACTACGCCCTGCGCGAGCCGAAGGGCGCCCCGCACAAGCTGTTCATCCACTTCTTCGAGGCCCCGGTGGAGATCCTCGGCGAGGACGGCAGGGTCGCGGGCCTGCGCACCGAGCGCACCGAACTCGACGGCAACGGCGGCGTCCGCGGCACCGGGACGTTCACGGACTGGAACGTCGGCGCCGTCTACCGTGCCGTCGGCTATCGCTCCGACGCCGTGCCCGGCGTGCCGTTCGACGAGGCCACGCACACCATCCCGGACCTCGGCGGCCGCGTCCTGGACCAGGCGGGCAACCCGCTGACCGGCCTGTACACCACCGGCTGGATCCGCCGCGGCCCCGTCGGGCTCATCGGCAACACGAAGGGCGACGCCAACGAGGTCATCGCGAACCTCCTGGAGGACTACGATGCCGGGCGCCTCGAGGGCCCGAAGCCCGCGTACGCCACCACCGATGCCGTCGACGATCACCTGGCCGCGCGCGGCATCCGCGTCGTCGACTGGGAAGGCTGGCACCGCCTCGACGCCGCGGAGCGCGCCGCCGGCGAGGCCGAGGGCCGCGAGCGCAAGAAGATCGTCGAGTGGGAAGACATGGTCGAGGCCGCCCTCGGCCTCGAGCCCGCCTACTCGGAGTAGCCGCCGGGCGCCGCTATGCTCTGCACATGGCCTACCATGCGGATTCCAGCGAGCTGGAGCGGAAGGAGATCCTGACCTGGGAGGGCTTCGGCGCCGCCCAGCGGGAGCTCGCCCAGCAGATCGTCGACAGCGGCTACGAGCCGGAGATCATCATCGCCGTCGCGCGCGGCGGCCTCCTGCCCGCCGGGGCGCTGTCCTACTCGATGGGCGTGAAGCTCTCCGACGCGATCAACGTCGAGTTCTACACGGACGTCCACGAGACCCTGCCGGACCCGGTCCTGCTCGAGCCGCTGCTCGACGTCGACTCCATCGACGGCCGCCGCCTGCTCGTCGTCGATGACGTCGCGGATTCCGGCCGCACCCTGCATCTGGTGCTCGAACTGCTGGACCGCCACGGCGCGGAGGTCCGCTCCGCGGTGCTGTACGCGAAGTCCGCCTCCGTCATCTCCCCCGACTACGTGTGGAAGCGCACCGACGAGTGGATCGTCTTCCCGTGGTCGGCGGAACCGCCGGTCACGCCGGCGGGGTAATTCACCGGGGCTCCGGACGGCCGGGAACCACGCAATCACGGGCGGTACGGGGACGGCACCGGCGGCGACGTATCGTGATGGCATGAAGCTCTCCGGCAACGCCCTGGCCGTCCTCATCCTCGGCATCATCATGACCGTGGCGATGTGGTTCTGCACGAACGTGCTCTTCCCGACGCTCATCGTCCTGGCGGTCACGCTCATCGCGACCACGGTGTTCGCCCGCCTCCAGTCGCGGTACGACGACGCCCGCGCGACCCTCGGAGAGCGTCCCGCGCATGGGTTCGCCGAGGGGGACGGCGAAGCTGGCCCCGCCCCCGGCGACGACGTTCGGTAGGCACTGCTTCTTCAACCTCGTCCTGAGGTAGGTGCCCCTCATGCGCTCCCGACTCATCAACCGGTTCTCCGCCCTGGTCATGGCCGCAGGCTCACTCGGCATCCTCGTGCCGTTGGTGGGAATCTACCGCGATCTCACCTTCCTCGAATACTCCACCGAGGTGAAGAACGCGCATATCCCGGTCCAGATCGGCTTCGGCACCGCCGGAACCGCATGCCTGCTGCTGTGCCTCTACGCGTCCTGGCTGCTCTTCCGCGGCTGGAACGCACGCCGGTTCACCATCGCGTTCATGGCCACCATCGCCATCGTGATGGCCGCCATCACCGGATCGACGATCGGGCTCTACTGCATGACCGGGCTATTCTTCCCGGTCGCGGCGATAGGAACCTGGATCGGCATCCTCGGCGGCGCCGGGACCCTGCGCCTGTGCTACGTCATCCTCCATCCCGCCAAGGACTCGGAGGCGCGGCACCCCGACTGACCCGGCGCCGGGTCATCCACCCCCGGCCTCGCACGCACGACACCGCCGCCGCGGCCGTCACCGCCCCACGCGGATGGCCGCGGCGGCGGCGCGGGCCCGGTCGCGGGCCTCGTCGACGCCCTCGGCGGTGGCGACGGCGACACCCATGCGCCGGTGCTCGTGGGCGACGGGCTTGCCGAAGATGCGGACGTCGGCCTCCGGCACCGCCAGCGCCTGGGCCAGGCCGGCATAGGAGGGGGCCTCGGACTCGACGCCGCCGTAGACGACGGCGGAGGCGCCCGGGGAGGTGAGCGTGACGTCGACGGGCAGGCCCAGGATGGCGCGGGCGTGGAGCTCGAACTCGCTGAACCGCTGGCTGCCCATGGTCACCAGACCGGTGTCGTGCGGGCGCGGGCTGACCTCGCTGAACCAGACGTCGTCACCGCGGACGAACAGCTCGACGCCGAAGATGCCGCGGCCGCCGAGGGCGCCGGTGACTCGGGCGGCGACGGAGCGGGCGTTGTCCAGCGCGATCTGGGACATCGGCATGGGCTGCCACGACTCGACGTAGTCGCCGTTCTGCTGGCGGTGGCCGATGGGCTCGCAGAACCACGTCGCCGGCTCGCCGGTGGCGGGGTCGATGGAGCGGACCGTCAGCAGCGTGATCTCGTAGTCGAAGTCGACGAAGCCCTCGACGATGACGCGGGCATTGGAGACGCGGGCGCCGCTCAGCGCGTGGTCCCACGCGGCGTCGACGTCCTCGGCCGTGCGGATGAGGGACTGGCCCTTGCCGGAGGAGCTCATGACGGGCTTGACGACGCACGGCAGGCCGATCTCCCGCACGGCGTCGCGGAACTCGTCGGCGCCCGAGGCGAAGCGGTAGCGCGACGTCGGCAGGCCGAGCTCTTCGGCGGCCAGGCGCCGGATGCCCTCGCGATCCATGGTCAGCTGGGCAGCGCGGGCGGTGGGCACGACGGTGGTCGCGTCCTCGGCCTCCAGCTCGGCGAGGGTGTCGGTGGCCAGAGCCTCGATCTCCGGGATGACGAAGTGCGGGCGGACGCGGTCGACGAGGTCGCGGATGGCGTCCGGGTCGGTCATGTCCAGCTCATACCACGCGTGCGCGACCTGGTGGGCGGGCGCGTGGGCGTAGCGGTCGGCGGCGTGGACCTCGACGCCGAGGCGCTGGAACGCGATGGCGACCTCCTTGCCCAGCTCCCCGGAGCCGAGCAGCAGCACGCGCAGCGCCCCGTCCGTCAGCGGCGTTCCGATCGCGGTGGGGGTGAACATGCGGCGGGGCTCCTTCGGGGGATCGGGGCAGGTCGCTGCCGGATTCTACCGGCGGGCCCCGCGCGGCCCGGTGAGGCCACCCCCGGGCGGCGGCGTCAGGATTCCGTCAGGACGCTTTCCCCGCCGGATCCGCGGGCCTACCGTCAGCGCCCATGCGAATCGAGGATCATCCCGCGGAACTGGCCCATCGCCTGGACCGCGCCTTCGGCTTCACGTCCCCCGACGCCGCGGACACGTGGCTCGCGCTGGTCCGGGAGCTGGCCTGCGGCCGCCCCGTCGACCCGGCGGAGCTGGGCACCGGCGCCGACGAGATCATCGCCGGCTTCCCCGGCACCGAGTGGTCGGGCGGCGAGGTCGAGGGCAGCATCATCACGCTGCACCCCACCACGCACTCCATCACCCACGCCGGCGGCACCGCGTACGCGTGGTCCGCGTTCGGCGCCCTGCTGGCGGGCGTCATCCTGGATGGCCCGGTGGAGATCCGCTCCACCTGCCCGGCCACCGGCGAGGACGTGACCGTGACGGTCTCCGGCGGCGTGCTGCTCGACGGCCGCGCCGGCATCGTTTCCCTGCCGACGCGCTTCCGCGGCCCCGCTGACATCCGGGGCGACTTCGCCGGTCGCGCGCTGCTGTGGTCGCGCCGCCCGAACCGCGCCGGCCGCGCCGCCGTCGTCGCGGGCACCGGCCACTGGGACGTGGCGTGGTACCGCCCGGCCGACGCGATGGCCGTCGTCCGCGAGACCGCCCGTCTGCTGGGCCTGTCCCCGTGGTCCCGCGAGGACCTGCCGGAGCTGCACGCCCGCATCGCGTAGACCCTTCCCCACCCGGGGATCCCACGAGCATGAGAGGGAAGGACCCCGACCCGGTCGGCCGCGTCGCCGCCGGGGCGGGGTCCGTCCCGTGTCCGCGTC
>JAEWGK010000010.1 GCA_023388385.1 Actinomycetes bacterium
CGGCCGGCGCGTTCGGCCGTCCGGGCGGGGCACCGCGCCGCGGCCGCAAGTCGAAGCGGCAGAAGCGGCACGAGTACGAGGCGATGAGCGCCCCGTCCGTCGTCGGCGGCGTCAAGCTGCCGAACGGCAAGGGCGCGACCATCCGCCTCGCCCGCGGCGCCTCCCTGTCCGACTTCGCGGAGAAGATCGGCACCGATCCGGCCTCGCTGGTGCAGGCCCTGTTCAACCTCGGCGAGATGGTCACGGCCACCGCCTCGGTGTCGGACGAGACCCTGCAGCTGCTGGGCGACGAGATGGACTACAAGGTCCAGGTCGTGTCCCCGGAGGACGAGGACCGCGAGCTCCTCGAGTCCTTCGATCTGCAGTTCGGCGAGGACGAGGGCGACGAGGACGACCTCGTGCAGCGCCCGCCGGTGGTCACCGTCATGGGCCACGTCGACCACGGCAAGACCCGCCTGCTGGACACGATCCGCAAGTCGAACGTCGGCGGCGGCGAGGCCGGCGGCATCACGCAGCACATCGGCGCCTACCAGGTTGACGTCCACCTGGACGGCGAGGACCGCAAGGTCACGTTCCTGGACACCCCGGGCCACGAGGCGTTCACCGCCATGCGAGCCCGCGGCGCCCAGTCGACGGACATCGCGATCCTGGTCGTGGCGGCCGACGACGGCGTCATGCCGCAGACGGTCGAGGCCATCAACCACGCGAAGGCGGCCGACGTGCCGATCGTCGTGGCGGTCAACAAGATCGACAAGGAGGGCGCGTCGCCGGAGAAGATCCGCGGCCAGCTCACCGAGTACGGCCTGACCGACGAGGCGTGGGGCGGCGACACGATGTTCGTCGACATCTCCGCCAAGCAGGGCCTCAACATCGACCAGCTGCTGGAGGCCGTCCTGCTGACGGCCGACGCCAGCCTGGATCTGCGCGCCAACCCGGACATGGACGCCCAGGGCGTCGCCATCGAGGCGCACCTGGATCGCGGCCGCGGCCCGGTGGCCACGGTCATCGTCCAGCGCGGCACCCTGCGCGTCGGCGACTCCATCGTCGTCGGCGACGCCTATGGCCGCGTGCGCCGCATGGTCGACGAGTACGGCAACGACGTCGAGGAGGCGGGCCCGTCCCGACCGGTCCAGGTCCTGGGCCTCACCTCCGTGTGCGGCGCCGGCGACAACCTCCTCGTCGTCGAGGAGGACCGCACGGCCCGCCAGATCGCCGACCGCCGTGACGCGCGCCGCCGCAACGCCCTGCAGGCCCGCAACCGCAAGCGCGTGTCCCTGGAGAACCTGGACGAGGTGCTGAAGGAGACCAACACCCTCAACCTCATCCTCAAGGGCGACAATGCCGGCACGGTCGAGGCCCTGGAGGAGGCGCTGCTCAAGATCGAGGTGGACGACGAGGTCGCGCTGAACATCATCGACCGCGGCGTCGGCGCCGTCACCCAGACGAACGTCAACCTCGCCGCCGCGTCGGATGCCGTCATCATCGGCTTCAACGTCCGCTCCGAGGGCAAGGCCACGGAGGTCGCGAACGCCGAGGGCGTCGACATCCGCTACTACACGGTCATCTACAAGGCGATCGAGGAGGTCGAGCAGGCCCTGCGCGGCATGCTCAAGCCGGTCTACGAGGAGCGCGAGGTGGGCAAGGCGGAGATCCGCGCCATCTTCAAGTCCTCCGCCGTCGGCCTCATCGCCGGCTGCATGGTCGAGTCCGGCAAGGTCCGCCGCAACGCCAAGCTGCGCCTGGTCCGCGACGGCAACGTCGTCGCCGAGGACGCGACCATCCAGTCGCTGCGCCGCGAGAAGGACGACGTGACCGAGGTCTCCGCCGGCTACGAGTGCGGCATGGTGCTGTCCTACCCGGACATCCAGGTGGACGACATCATCGAGGTCTACGAGCAGGTCGAGGTCCCGCGCACCTAGCGCGCCCGGCCCGCGCCCGCCGACCCCGCACGAGGGCCCCGGCCCGCCTCCCCGTCAGGGGCGGCGGACCGGGGCCCTCCCGCATGTGCGCGGAATGTGCGTGCACGTGCCCCGCGCCGCCTGGCGGCGAGCCGGTGCGGGAGGCGTCGTCCCGCCGCCGCCGATGCACGCGCGCACGTTGTTGCCGCGCCGTCGCGGCGACTATGGTGAAAAAGGGATGACAAGGCGGGGGGAACACCGACAATCGCAGTGAGCGGACGGCTTCCTGGCCTGTTCCGCGAACCGCACATGAACGAAACGAGGTAGCGACATGGCCGACCCCGCACGCGCACGCCGCCTGGCGAAGAGGATCCTGGAGATCGTCGCCACGGGCATCGAGCGCGAGATCAAGGATCGCCGGCTGGAGCTGGTGACCATCACCGACTGCCGCGTCACCGGCGACCTCCACGACGCGACGGTGTTCTACACCGTCCGCGGCCGCACGCTGGAGGAGGAGCCGGACTGGGAGTCCGCCCGCGCGGCCCTGGAGCGGGCGCGCGGCCAGCTGCGCTCGATGGTCGGCCGCGGCACCGGCGTCCGCTACACCCCGACGCTGGCGTTCGAGGTCGACACCGTCCCCGCGGCATCGGCCCACATGGAGGACCTGCTGGCGAAGGCCCGCGCCCGCGACGCCGAGCTCGCCGCCGCCGCGCGCGACGCGAAGCCCGCCGGCGACGCCGATCCGTACCGTCACGACGACGAGGACGGGGAGGAGTAGCCCGATGGCGCCGAAGAACCAGGCGGAGCACCAGCTCGAGCAGTCCATCAGCCGCCGCATGGGCGGGGCGATCCAGAACTGCATCGACGCACTGGCCGACGCCCGCGAGGTTGCCGTCGTCTGCCACGTCCACCCGGACGCCGACGCAATCGGCTCCGCCGCGGCGATGGTCATGGCGCTGCGCCAGCGCGGCATCCGCGCCACCGCCACCTACGGCGAGGACGCGCTGCCCGCGAAGTCGTTGCTCACCATCCCCGGCTGGGACTCGTTCGTCCCGTACACGCGGATCCCGCAGACCGTCGACACGTGGGTGACGGTGGACTGTGCCTCCCTCGACCGCGTGGGCCTGCTGCGCTCGCGCATCGAAGGCGCCGACCGCGTCATCAACATCGACCACCACGACACCAACACGAACTTCGGCACCGTCAACGTCGTCGACCACGACGCGGAGTCCACCACGATGGTGGAGCTCGACCTGTTCGAGGTCTGGGGCATCACGCTCACCCGCGACATGGCCCACGCCATGTACGCGGGCCTGCTCACCGACACCGGCAGCTTCCACTTCGGCACCGCCCGCATGCACACCGCCGCCGCCCGCCTGCTGGCGACCGGCCTGGACCCGCGCACCATCGGCGCCCAGCTGCTGGAGAACCACCCGTTCGAGTACCTGCCGTTCCTCGGCCGCGTGCTGTCCAGCGTCGGCCGCGACCAGTCGTGGGGCGGCGGTGCGGGCCTGGTCCACGTCGCCATCCCGCACGAGGCGATGGCGTCGGTCGGCCACGACGAGGTCGAGGCCGTCGTCACCGTCGTGCGCACCACCTCCGGCGGCGACGTCGCCGCGGTGTTCAAGGAGTACGAGCCCGGCCGCTGGCGCGTGTCGCTGCGTTCCAGCGAGCTGGTCGACGTCTCCCAGGTCGCCTCCGCCCTCGGCGGCGGCGGGCACGTGCGCCGCGCCGGCTGGACCCACCGGGGCACTGCGGAGGACGCGCTCGACGCGCTGCTCGGCGTCTCCGAGGTCGCCGAGGCCACGCGCGACCAGGAGGCGGAGGAGCGCCGGGCCCTGGCGCGCCGTGCCGCCGGCCCCGCGTGACCGCGGGGACGGGCCCAGCTGAGGGGGAGCGCGGCGCGGCGGCTGCGCCGCGGGTGACGGCGGGCCGCATCCTGGGGCTGGCTCTGCCGGCTCTCGGCGTGCTGTCGGCCGCGCCGCTGTACCTGCTGCTGGACACGGCCGTCGTCGGCCGCCTCGGCGCCACCGCGCTCGCGGCGCTGGCGGCCGGTACGACCATCCAGGCGATGGTCACCTCCCAGCTGACGTTCCTCGCCTACGGCACCACCGCGCGGGCGTCCCGGGCCTACGGGCGCGGCGACGTTCGCGGTGCCGTCATCGAGGGAGTGCAGTCGACGTGGGTGGCCGTCGCCGTCGGTGCCGTCATCACCGCGGTCCTGCAGATCTTCGCGGGCGTCTTCACCCGCTGGCTCGCCCCGGTGGGGTCGGTGTCCGCGGAAGCCGCGGACTGGCTGCGGGTCGCGTCCCTGTCGGTGCCCATGCTGCTCATCGTGCTGGCGGGCAATGGCTGGCTGCGCGGCATCCAGAACACCAGGCGGCCGCTGGCGTTCGTCCTGGCGGGCGTGATCCCCGCGGCGGCATCAGTCGTGCCGCTGGTGCGGGGGCTGGGGCTCGTCGGCTCCGCGTGGGCGAACGTGCTCGGCTCGACCATCACGGCGGCGTGCTTCGTCGTCCAGCTGCTGGCCACGTCCCGGCGGCGCAGGGTCGGGGCGCGGCCGCGACCGTCGCTTATCCGGCGGCAGCTGGCGCTCGGCCGCGACCTCATCCTGCGATCCCTGTCGTTTCAGGTGGCGTTTCTGTCCGCCGCGGCGGTCGCCGGGCGCATCGGCCCGGCGGAGCTCGGCGCGCACCAGGTCCAGCTGCAGCTGTGGAACTTCCTGGCGCTCGTGCTCGACTCCCTGGCCATCGCCGCGCAGACCCTCGTCGGCTCCGCGCTCGGCGCGGGCTCGGTGGCGCTGGCCCGGGCGACCGGCCGGCGCGTCATCGCGTGGTCGACGGCCTTCGCGGCGGTCCTGGCGGCCATCTTCGCCGTCGGGCACTCGGCCATCCCGAGACTGTTCACGGGCGACGCGGCGGTGCTGACGGCGCTGGCCGGAGGCTCCTGGTGGCTGCTGGTGCTCATGATCCCGTTCGGCGGCGTCGTCTTCGCCGTCGACGGCGTCCTGCTCGGCGCGGGCGATGCGGCCTACCTGCGGAACATCTCCATCGCCGCGGTCGGCATCGGCTTCCTGCCGCCCGTATGGCTCACCCCGGTGTTCGGCTGGGGGCTGCCCGGCGTGTGGTGGGGCCTGACGTGCTTCATCCTGGTCCGCCTCCTGTTCGTCGCCTGGCGCTTCCGCGGCGAGGCCTGGGCGCGCCGCACCGGGTGATGCCGGGGCCGCGGTCGGCGGCCGTCGACCGCGAACCGGAGCGCGCGACGGGGGAGCGGATACCGGATATTTTGCCGCCGAATATGGTGCGGACGATGCTTGTGTGGCTAAAGTTGCAGGAGTGTCGCCCGCACCGGGCCGCCCATGCCGATCCGCGATGTTTCGGTGAGGGAGCCGTTACGATTCCGTGACCGCGGGCGATGAAAGCCCATGAGCGCCGGGTCCGGCCCGGCGCCGCGGAAAGGGGACCGGATGGACCAGGTGGAGACGGCGGAGCCGGGGCGCGGTGCGCCCGCGGTCCGCACGCTCTGGGCCGTCTCGGACCTGCATGTCGCCGTCCGGGAGAACAGGCCGGTCGTCGCAGAGCTGGCCCCGCGCCATCCGGGCGACTGGCTCATCGTCGCCGGTGACGTCGCCGAGCGCCCCGAACTGGTGCTGCGCACGCTCGGCGAGCTCGCTGACCGGTTCGAGCGGGTCATCTGGACCCCCGGCAACCACGAGCTGTTCTGCCGCGGCACCGACCGCCACACCGGCGAGGACCGCTACCGGCAGCTCGTCGAGGGGGCGCGCGCCCTGGGCGTCGTCACGCCGGAGGACCCCTTCCCGGTGTTCGCGGGGGTGACCATCTGCCCGCTGTTCACGCTGTACGACTACACGTGGCGGACCGTCGGCCGCTCCGTCGACGAGGCCGTCGCCGAGGCCTCCGCCGCCGGGGTGATGATGACCGACGAGTTCGCCATCCGCCCCTTCGAGGATCCGGTGGCGTGGTGCCGGCGGCGGCTCGCCGCGACGGTACGGCGAATGGCGCACGTTCGCGGGCCCGTCGTCCTGGTCAACCACTGGCCGTTGGTCCGCGAGGCGCTCGAGGGCCTCGCGGTCCCCCAACTCGCCCTGTGGGCGGGCACCCGCCACACGCAGCACTGGCCGCAGCGCTACGGCGCCGTCGCAGTCGTCTACGGCCACCTGCACCTGCCCCGAGAATTCACCGTCGACGGGGTCCGACACGTCGAGGTCAGCCTCGGGTACCCGCGCGAGTGGCAGGGCCACCCCGCGGGCCGGGCCTGGCCGGTTCCCGTACTGGAGGATCGATGACCGTGCTCACGAAGTCCATGCTCCCCGCGCACTCGGCGTACCACCAGATGTGGACCACCGGTGCCTGCCTGGACCGCTACGAGAGCCTCGACCCGCAGGAGCGGCGCATCGTCTCCGGCGCCGTCGACCGCCGCAAGGCCGAGTTCGGTGACGCCCGCTGGTGCGCGCACCGCGCGATCGAGGAGCTCACCGGCGCGCCGTCGCGCACGCCGATCCTGCGCGGGGAGCGTGGCATGCCGGTGTGGCCTCCGGAGGTCACCGGCTCCATGACGCACACCGACGGTTTCCGGGCCGCCGTCGTCGCCCCGCGCCTGCTCGTGCGCTCCATCGGCGTCGACGCGGAGGTCGCGGAGCCGCTGCCGGATGGGGTGCTGGGGTCCATCGCGAGCCACCGCGAGCGTGACGCCGTCGCGAACCTGGGCCTCGCCTGCGCCGACCGCCTGCTGTTCTGCGCCAAGGAGGCGACGTACAAGGCGTGGTTCCCCGTCACCAACCGGTGGCTCGGCTTCGAGGACGCGGACATCGATCTGCGCGCCGACGGCACCTTCATCAGCTACATCCTCCTCCGCCCGACGCCCATGCCGTTCATCGAGGGCCATTGGACGCTCGAGGGCGGGTACGTCATCGCCACCGCCGTCGTGCGATGACGGCCCGGGCCTTCCGGCTGCTGCGCCTGCTGTCCGTCGTCAACATGGCCGGCGGCGGGCTCATGACCGCCGTCTACTCGCTGTTCCTCCTCGTCCACGCCGGCGTCGATGCCGCGGTTATCGGCGCCGTCATCGGCGTGGGCACCCTCACCGGCGCGGTCCTGTCCCCGGCCGGTGGAGCGCTCGTCGACCGCTTCGGGCCGAAGGCGCCGATGGCGTGGGGCAACGTCGCGTTCGGCGCGGCGACGATTCCCCTCCTCTGGGTCACGCACCCGGTGGCGGTCGCCGCGCTGCTCGGCGGGGGAGGGGCGGCGATGGTGTGCAACGCGCCGGCCCGGAGCCGGTACGCAACCGCGGTCGACGGGCTCACCGCGACAGCGGCCCGATCGAAGCTGCGGGCGGCGTCCCAGCTGGGGCTGGCACTCGGCACGGCCGCGGGCACCGTCGTGCTCCAGTTCGACGGACCCGGCTGGTATCGGGCGGCCATCGCCGTCAACGCCGTGAGCAGCATCGGCGTCGGCGCCGCCATGCTGCTGGTCCTCCCGGACCTCCGCGGGCGGCCCGCGGCGCAGCGGGCCGGCGTCACCGGGCTCCCGCGCGACGTCGTTCGGGGACTCGTGCCGCCGCGCACCGTCCTCGCCAACCGGAGGTTCATGGCGCTGGCGGTTGTGATCGCGGTGGCGGCCGGGCTGCTCATGGCCTTCAGCACGGGGCTGGCGCTGGCCCTGGAGGCGTCGCCGATCCTCTCGAAGGCCGCGTATCCGGTGCTCGCCCTCATCCTCATCGCCGCGACGACCGTGGCGCACGAGCTCACCGCGAAGGTCGACGTCGCGGGCCGCGCCCCGGCCATCGGGGCGGTGGGCGCCGCCGTCATCGCCGTGGCGCTGGCGGCCGCGGGCGCCGGGTGCTACGCCGTGGGAGGCGCGATCACGGCGACGGCGCTGGTCGTCCTCGCGCTGCTCGCCTCCGCCGGCGGACAGGCGCTGCTGCTCGCCGCGTACTGGGAGCTGTCCTATCCGCTGCGCCCGGCGCGGCTGCAGGGCGCGTACGAGGCCTGCGACGTCGCCCTGCGCGGGGCGCTGCTCATGGTGATCCTGCCCGGCGTCACCGCCGCGGCCGTGGCGGGGACCGCGGGGTGGATGGCGCTCGCGGCGGCGATGGCGGCCCTCACGCCCTGCCTGTGGGGCCTGCTGCGGTGGGCGGCCGCAGGGTCGAGGGCCTGACGACGAAGACCGTCTTGGCCCGTTTGCCCGATTCCGTGATGAGCGCCGGCACACGGCCGTCCGGCGTGCGGGCCGCGTGGACGCCCTTCAGCCCCACCGGCTCCAGCCATTTGCCCATGGACAGGGCCGCGCCCTCCTCGTCCGTGACGTCGCGGACGGGGAAGCAGCGCACGCAGGCGGCGTCGAGGCTCAGGGCGCGATCGAGTCCGGCCGGCGACAGCGGCGCGCCGGCCTCCTCGCGGAGGTGGAGGAGGTGGTCGAGCGGGATGGCGTCGTCAAGCGAAAACAGGCCGGCGGCGGTGCGCCGCAGCACCGTGATGTGCCCGCCGACGCCGAGGGCGGCGCCGAGGTCACGGGCGAGGGAGCGGATGAAGGTGCCGGCCGAACAGTCGACCTCGACGTCGACGTCGATCCAGGGGCCGGCGTCGGGCGAGCCGTCGCCAGGGCTCCCGGCGCCGTCGATGCGGCGTACGGCGAGGACGTCGAAACGCGACACGGTGACCCTCCGCGGCGGGATCTCGACCCGCTCCCCGCGGCGGATGCGCTCGTGGGCGCGGACGCCGTCGAGCTTCACCGCGGACACGGCGGCCGGAACCTGCATGATGTCGCCGGTGAGATCCGCGACGCCGGCGCGGATGGCCTCATCGGTCACGGCCTCCACGTCCGCGACCGCGGCCCGCGCCAGCACCTCCCCGGCCGCGTCGTCGGTGAGCGTCGACGCGCCCAGCCGCATGGTCGCGGCATAGGACTTCGCGTCCGCGTGGACGTGCGGCAGGAACCGCGTGCCGCGCCCCAGCCCCAGCACCAGCACCCCCGTCGCGTCGGGGTCCAGCGTCCCGGAGTGGCCGACCTTCCGCGTCCCGAAGATGCGCCGCAGCCGCCCGACGACGTCGTGGCTGGTCATGCCCGCCGGCTTGTCCACCACGACGATGGCGGAGTCCGCGAGGGGATCCGCGGCGGAGCCGGCTGCGGGGGACCCGGGGCCACCCGGAGACCGGGGCGGGGCCGGATCGTCGGGGGAGCCGGGGCGGGAGGGGACGTCGTTCATGTGCGCATCGTATGTCGTATCGTTTCCACCGTGAGCAACGACTACGGCGATGCGGGCGACGGCGCCCTCGGCGGATACTGGCACGGACTCGACGCGATCCCGGCGGACCTCGGTCCGACGGTCGCGACCATCGGCGTCTTCGACGGAGTCCACCGCGGCCATCGCGCGCTCATCGGCTCCGCCGTCGCGGCGGCCCGGGCGGCGGGCGTGCCGTCCGTGCTCATCACGCTGGACCCGAACCCGAAGGCGCTGTTCGCCCCGGACAAGGCCCCGGCCCAGCTGACGGACCTGCCGACCCGCGCGGAGCTGGCCCGTGCCGCCGGCATCGACCACGTCCTGGTCCTGCCGTTCACCCGTGAGCTGGCGGGCATGGAGCCGGAGGAGTTCGTCCGCGTCGTCCTGCACGACGCGCTGCACGCCCGCTCCGTCCACGTCGGCGAGAACTTCACCTACGGCCACAAGGCCGCGGGTACGGCGGAGACGCTGCCCGTCCACTGCGCGGAACACGGCATGGCGGCCGTCGTCGTCGACCTGCTGGAGGAGGGCGACCACGGCCGCGTGAGCTCCACCCGCGTCCGCGGGCTGCTCGCCGAAGGCGACGTCGCCGCGGCCGCCGAGCTGCTCGGCCACCCGTACATGCTCTCCGGCGAGGTCGTGCGCGGCCAGGGTCGCGGCGGCTCCCAGCTGGGCTTTCCGACGGCCAACCTCGGCTTCGACCCGGAGGTCGCCGTGCCGGCCGACGGCGTCTACGCCTGCCGGTTCCGCGTGACCCCCGGCCCGGAACGCGCCGACGCCGATCCGGACGGCGACATGGAGCTCGGCGCGTGGTACCCGGCCGCGACGTCGGTCGGCACGAACACGACGTTCGGCGACACCGCCCGCACGGTCGAAGCGCACGTCATCGGCCGCGACGCCGACCTCTACGGCCTGCGCGGCAGCCTGGAGTTCGTCGGCCGCATCCGGGGCATGGTCACGTTCGACGGGGCGGAGGCGCTCATCGAGCGCATGCACGTCGACGTCGACGAGGCCCTGGAGATGCTCGGCGAGCCCCCGCGACCCGCCGCGGACGGCGATTGGGGGATCCGGCCCCCGGCCTGGTAACCTGGCCGCTCGGTCGCGACCGTGGTCCACGTCGGTCGTGCGCCGCCCCGTCCGCGGGGCACCGGAGAGTGGACTGAGACAACCACCACAACCCCACATCGAGAGAAGGAGACGCGCATGGCGCTGTCCGCCCAGGAGAAGAGCGACATCCTCAAGGAGTTCGGCCTGCACGAGACCGACACCGGCTCACCGGAGGCCCAGGTCGCGCTGCTGACCACCCGCATCCGCCAGCTGACGGAGCACCTGAAGTACCACAAGCACGACCACCACTCCCGCCGTGGTCTGCTGCTGCTGGTCGGCCGCCGCAAGGGCCTGCTGAAGTACCTGCAGGACAACGACGTCAACCGCTACCGCTCCCTCATCGAGCGCCTCGGTCTGCGCCGCTAGGGTCGGCGTGACGACGGCCGCCGCCCCACGGGGCGCGCGGTGAGCGGAGGGCCCGCCCGGAAACGATCCGGGCGGGCCCTCCGCCGATCCCGGGGGAGGGGACGGGTCGAGCCCCGACCGCGTGCCGAATGGCCCCCGCCCACCTGCGCTGATAGGGTTGGCGGAGGCCCCGAGACGAGAGGAACGGGCGGCAACGATGACCGCCCTGGGGGCACGACTCACGAAAGACGTGGTTACCACCGCATGAGCGACAACAACCAGTACGACTACGACGAGGACTACGACGACATCGTCGAGGCCGTCGCCGTGATCGACAACGGCGACTTCGGCACGCGCGAGGTGCGCTTCGAGACCGGCCAGCTGGCCCTGCAGGCCGACGGCTCCGCCACCGCCTACCTCGACGACGAGACGATGATGCTGGCCACCACCTGCGCGTCCAACAAGCCGCGCGAGGGCTTCGACTTCTTCCCGCTGACCGTGGACGTCGAGGAGCGGATGTACGCCGCCGGCCGCATCCCCGGTTCGTTCTTCCGCCGCGAGGGCCGCCCCTCGACCGACGCCATCCTGGCCTGCCGCCTGATCGACCGCCCGCTGCGCCCGACCTTCACCAAGGGCCTGCGCAACGAGGTCCAGATCATCATCACCGTGATGTCCCTGGACCCGAAGGACATGTACGACGTCGTGGCCATCAACGCCGCCTCCGCCGCCACCCAGCTGTCCGGCCTGCCGGTCTCCGGGCCGGTCGGCGGCGTCCGCATGGCGCTGGTCGCCGACGACGCCCACCCGAAGGGCCAGTGGGTGGCCTTCCCGACCCGCGAACAGCACAAGAACGCACTGTTCGAGCTGGTCGTCGCCGGCCGCCTGACCGGGAGGGCCAAGGGCCGCGGCCGCGGCAAGAAGAAGGACGACGTCGCCATCATGATGGTGGAGGCCGGCGCGACCGAGCAGGTCGCCGACCTCGTCGCCCAGGGCCGCCCGGCCCCGACCGAGAAGGTCGTCGCCGAGGGCCTGGAGGCGGCGAAGCCGCACATCGCGGCCCTGTGCCGCGCGCAGCAGCAGCTGGCCGACGAGGCCGCGCAGGACGTCCGCGACTTCGAGCTGTTCCCGCCGTACAACGACGACGTGTACGCGTCCGTCGAGGCCGAGTGCCGCGACCGCCTGGCCGAGCTGCTGAAGCTGCCGGGCAAGCAGGAGCGCGACGAGGCGACGAACGAGTACATGGCGGAGCTCGTCGACAAGCTCTCCGGGGAGTTCCCGGAGCGCGAAAAGGAGATCGCGAACGCCTACAACGCGGTCATGAAGGACATCGTCCGGAACATGATCCTCACCGAGGGCTTCCGCATCGACGGCCGCGCCACCACCGACATCCGCGATCTGGGCGTCGAGGTGGAGCTCATCCCGCGCGCCCACGGCTCCGCCCTGTTCGAGCGTGGCGAGACCCAGATCCTGGGCGTCACCACGCTGGACATGATGAAGATGGAGCAGCAGATCGATTCGCTCGGCCCGGTCGATCACAAGCGCTACATGCACCATTACAACTTCCCGCCGTACTCCACCGGCGAGACCGGCCGCGTCGGCTCCCCGAAGCGCCGCGAGATCGGCCACGGCGCCCTCGCCGAGCGCGCCCTGCTGCCGGTGCTGCCGTCGCGCGAGGAGTTCCCGTACGCCATCCGCCAGGTCTCCGAGGCACTGGGCTCCAACGGCTCGACGTCGATGGGCTCCGTCTGCGCCTCCACGCTGTCGCTGCTCAATGCCGGTGTTCCGCTGAAGGCCCCGGTCGCGGGCATCGCGATGGGCCTGGTCTCCGGGGAGGTCGACGGCGAGACGAAGTACGTCGCCCTCACCGACATCCTGGGCGCGGAGGACGCGTTCGGCGACATGGACTTCAAGGTCGCCGGCACCTCCCAGTACGTCACCGCCCTGCAGCTGGACACCAAGCTCGACGGCATCCCGTCGCAGGTGCTGGCGCAGGCGCTGGATCAGGCCCGCGACGCGCGCCTGACCATCCTGGACACGATGGCCGACGCCATCGACGGCCCGGACGAGATGAGCCCGCTCGCGCCGAAGATCACGACGATCACCATCCCGGTCTCCAAGATCGGCGAGGTCATCGGCCCAAAGGGCAAGATCATCAACGGCATCACCGAGGAGACCGGTGCCGACGTCTCCATCGAGGACGACGGCACCATCTACGTCTCCGCCGCCAACGGCGAGGCCGCCGACGCCGCGATCGAGAAGATCAACGCCATCGCCAACCCGCAGCTGCCGAAGGTCGGGGAGCGCTACCTGGGCACCGTCGTCAAGACGACCGCCTTCGGCGCGTTCGTGTCCCTGGTCCCCGGCCGCGACGGCCTGGTCCACATCTCCAAGCTGGGCGACGGCAAGCGCATCGACAAGGTCGAGGACGTCGTCACCGTCGGCGACAAGCTGCAGGTCGAGATCGCGGACATCGACAACCGCGGCAAGATCTCCCTCGTGCCGGTCAAGGAGTAGCGCCTCCCGCCCGGCCGCACGTGCCCGGGCATCGCGTGACGACGGCGCCCATCCCCGTGCCCGGGGGCGGGCGCCGTCGTCATCACGCACGATGCGGCGGGGATGGGTGGGCCGCATATGCGGAAGGGCCCCGCCATCGACGCGGATGGCGGGGCCCCGACGCCGGGGGCTCCGGGGGAGCCGGGAAGGCTACTTAGCCCAGCCGACGTTCTCCCACGGGATGACGCCGAACATCATCGGGCCGTAGTTGGCCAGGCCCGGCTTGACCGCGCTGATCTGCGGGCGGGTCATCGACGGCATGATGCCGTAGAGGTGGAACGCCTCCTTCTCCAGCTCGTTGGCGCGCGCGATCTGCTCCTCGGCGGTCGGCAGCTTCTGGAGCTCCTCGATCTTCTTGTCGAACTCGGGGGTGCCGGTGCCGGACTTGTTGAGCTCGGAATCGGAGCTGTAGATCTGGCCGAAGTACGCGACGCCGTACGGGTCGGAGGACGAGAAGCCCATGCCGATGAGATCGAAGTCCTTCTCCATCATGATCCTGGAGAAGTCGGAGGACGGGCGCTCCTCGATCTGCAGGTCGACTCCGATGCCCTTCATCATGGCCTGCAGCGCCTGCGCCAGGCCCTTCTGCGTGGGGTCGTCGCCGAGCAGCGGGTAGCGGACGGTCAGCTTCCCGCCGTCCTTCTCGCGGATGCCGTCCTGGCCGGCGGTCCAGCCGGCCTCGTCGAGGAGGGACGCGGCCTTCTCCGGGTCGAACTGGACGACCTCGCCGAAGTTGTCCTCGTAGCCCTCCTGGGACTCGAAGAGGGTGAAGGAGCCCGGGGCGTTCTCCTCGTAGTCGAGGCCCTGGAAGCGGATGTCGGCGAGCTGCTTGCGGTCGATTCCGCGCATGATGGCCTCGCGGACCTTGGCGTCGCCCAGGAGCGGTGCGTCGGCGTTGAGGACGTAGAGGTTCGTCGACGCCTCGCGGCCGTTGCGGATTTCGATGGCGTCGCCCATCTGGCGGGCGGTGGCCAGGCGGTCGGCGGTGCCGACGCCGGTGGCGTCGATTTCGCCATTGCGGAAGGCGTTGAGGGAGGCCTGGTCCTCCATGTAGCGCAGGGACACGCGATCGAGCTTGGCGGGCTCGCCCCACCACTTGTCGTTGCGGACGAAGGAGACCTCGCCCTTCTGGAAATCGACGTTCTCGACGGTGAACGGGCCGGCGCCCCACTCCGGGTGCAGCTTCTTCAGGTACGCCTCGTTGAAGGTCTTCGCGTCCTTCACCTGCGGGGGGACGAGCTCATTGAAGAGGCCCTTCCACCACGGCCACGGCTGCGAGAACGTGACGACGGCCTGCTTGTCGTTGTCGCCGGCCGTGACGGACTCGATGAGTTCGTAGCCGTCGGTGGAGTTCGGGACGACGTCCCCGTTCGTGCCGTTGTTGAACTTCCAGGTGTTCTCGAAGGCCCTCCAGTCGATCGGCGTGCCGTCGTTGTAGGTGGCCTTGTCGTTGATGGTGAACGTGACGACGGTGCGGTCGTCGTTCGAGTCGTCCTTGACGTCCGTGATGTAGGCCGGGTTCGGGGCGTACTCGCCCTCCGGCGTGAACGTGGCGAGCACCGGGTTGTACAGGCGCCACACGTCCTTCGTGTACCGCGTTCCGTCCGCGTGGAAGGTGTTCTGCTGCTCCGAGAGCTCGTCGAGGGCGAGGTTCAACTCGCCGCCGTCCTTGATCTGATCGCGCTCCATCGGGTTGTAGTCCGCGACCTGGCTGTGGTCGATTCCGGCGCCGGCGTCCCCGCCGTCGCCGCCGCAGCCGGTCAGCACGAGGCCGGCGGCCGCGATGACCGCGGCCAGCTTGCCGCGCATCGTGGTCTTCATCGTTCGCTCCTTCGATATTCGGGAGTGGGGCCGGGCGGCCCCGGGGGACGGTCCCCGGTGGGGTCCTATGCCCGCTTCCAGCCGGGGAAACGGCGTTTCAGCCTTCCGGCCGGCCCCCCGTCGTCCTCGGTGATGGCAGTGGGCAGGTCTTCGGGCACCGGTACGCGCTCGCGGTCGCGCTCGACCGCGGGATCCGGGACGGGGATCGCCGACAGGAGCGCGCGCGTGTATGGGTGCTGCGGGTGGTCGAACACGTCGTCGACGTCGCCGAACTCCACGAACTCGCCGCGGTACATGACGGCGACGCGATCGGAGAGGTGCCGGATGACGGACAGGTCGTGCGCGACGAAGAGGTACGAGACGCCGAGGCGCCGCTTCAGGTCGTCCAGGAGGTTGATCATGCCCGCCTGGATGGACACGTCCAGGGCGGACACCGGCTCGTCCAGGACGATGAGCTTCGGGTGCGTCGCCAGGGCGCGGGCCAGGCCGATGCGCTGGCGCTGGCCGCCGGAGAAGTGGCCCGGGAAGCGATCGATCTGGCTGGCGTCGAGGCCGACGAGTCCCATGAGCTCCGCGACGCGCTCGTCGACGTCGCCGTCCCAGCCAAGGGACCGCAGCGGCTCCGCGATGATGTCCCGGATGGTCAGGCGCGGGTCCAGGGAGCTCATCGGGTCCTGGAAGACGATCTGGATGTCGCGGCGCGCGTCCAGGCGCTCCTTCCTCGACATGGAGCCGGCGTCGCGGCCGGTGAGCCGGATCGTGGTGCCGTCGGCGGGCTGGAGATCCATGATCTCCAGCAGGGTGGTGGTCTTTCCACAGCCGGACTCGCCGACGATGGCCATGCACTCGCCCTCGCGGACGTCGAACGTCAGGCCGCGGACCGCGTGGACCGTGCCGACGCGGCGCTTGAGCAGCGCACCCTTGGTCAGCGGAAACTCCTTGACCAGGTTCTCCACCTCGAGCACTGGCTCGCGCTCCTCACGCGGAACGCCCGCGAAGCGGTCCTCCGGGAGCTCGGGAGCGGGGAACAGCTCGCGGCCTTCCAGCTTTCCGTCGGTGATCTCGTCGGCGCGGATGCACGAGGTCCAGTGGCGGTCGGAGCCGTTGAGCAGTCGCTGCGGCGGCTCCTCCGCGTCGCACGCCGCGGTGTGGACCGGGCAGCGCGGCGCGAAGGGGCAGCCCGGGGGCAGATCGACGAGCACCGGCGGGTGGCCCTCGATGGGGGAGAGGGCGCCGTCGCCGGAGACGTCCGGTCGCGGGGTCGAGCCGAGCAGGCCGATCGTGTACGGCATGTGCGGGTCGGCGAACAGCTCGTCGACGCCGGCGCGTTCGACCGGGCGGCCGGCGTACATGACTAGCACGTCGTCGGCGGTGCCGGCGACCACGCCCATGTCGTGGGTGATCATGATGGTCGCCGCGCCCGTCTCCTTCTGGGCCAGCTTGATGAGATCGAGGATTTGGGCCTGGATGGTGACGTCCAGGGCCGTCGTCGGCTCGTCCGCGATGAGCACGCGGGGTTGGTTGGCGATGGCGATGGCGATGACGGCGCGCTGGCGCATGCCGCCGGAGAACTCGTGCGGGAACGACTTGACGCGCTTGTCGGGGGCCGGGACGCCGACGAGGTCGAGGAGCTCGACCGCCTGCTTCCAGGCCTTCTGGCGGCTGATGTTCTGGTGGCACTGGATGGCCTCGACGATTTGGTCGCCGATGGTGAACACCGGGGTGAGCGCTGACAGCGGGTCCTGGAAGATCATGCCGATCTCGGAGCCGCGAATGGACGCCATCTCCTTCTCGGACCGGCCCAGCAGCTCGACGCCCGCGAGCTTCGCGGAGCCCTCGATGGTGGCGTAGTCCGGCAGCAGGCCCATGACGGCCAACGAGGAGACGGACTTGCCGGAGCCGGACTCGCCGACGATGCCGAGGGTGCGGCCCGGGTAGAGGTCGAAGTCGACGCCGCGGACGGCGGTGACGACGCCGGCCTCCGACGGGAAGGAGACGGTGAGGTCTCGGACGGAGAGGACGGGTTCGCCGGCCGGGGTGGCCGGGATCATGCTGGCGGTCATGCGCGGCCTCCGGCGTTGGAGTTCGGGTCGAGGGCGTCGCGGAGACCGTCCGCGATGAACGCCATCGACGTGGTGAGCAGGGTCAGGACGGCGGCGGGGATCCAGAACTGCCACGGCGAGGACTGCAGCGCGCCCGTGCCGACCGTGAGCAGGGTGCCCAGGGAGACGTCGGGGAGCTTGACGCCGAGGCCCAGGAAGGACAGGGCCGTCTCGGAGTTGACGGTGGAGACCACCGACAGGGCGAACTGGATGATGAGCAGCGAGCCGATGTTCGGGATGACGTGGCGCACCAGCGTGGTGAAGTCGCCGACGCCAATGTACTTGGCGGCGCGCACGAAGTCGTTTTCGCGCACCGACAGGGCCATCGCCCAGATGACGCGGGCGGGGTAGGCCCAGCCGAAGGCGATGAGCACGACGATGAGGAGCTTCCAGTCACCGCCCGAGTCGGAGACCAGCAGGGCGATGAGCAGGAAGGACGGGATGGCCAGCAGGAAGTGGATGAGGGTCAGGATGACCTTCTCCACGCGGCCGCCGTACAGGGCGGCGCCGGCGCCGATGACGGCCGACAGGATGGACACGCCCAGCGACACCGCGACGGCGATGACGAGGGAGCGGCCCAGGCCGTGAGCGGTCTGCGCGAACAGGTCGTTTCCGCTGCTGGTGGTGCCGAACCAGTGGTCGGGTGACGGGGGCTGGGACAGCGCCGTGAAGTCCGGCTCCGTGTAGTGCCAGTCCGTGAGGAACCGGCCGAACAGGGAGAACAGGACCAATCCGGCGAAGATGATCAGGCCGACGACGGCCATGCGGTTGCGGAGGAAACGGCGGCGGTAGAGCGTGAAGCGGCTCATGCCGTGCGCGGTCGCCGTCTTCTCGTCGGCCATCGTGGCGACGGCCGAGTCGGTGGGCGCGGTCTCCGGGGTGCCGTCGGAGGTCACGGTGAGATCGCGGTTGTTCATGGTCATGTCAGCTCACCCTCACTCGCGGGTCCAGGGCGACGACGGTCAGGTCGGCCAGCATGGCGGAGATGGCCGTGATGAAGGCGCCGAAGGCGGCGACGGCGACTGTGCCGTGGACGTCGTTTTCGTTGATGGACTTGATGAAGTAGTCGCCCATGCCCTGCCAGGCGAAGATCTGCTCCGTGACGATGGCGCCGGTGAAGATGCCCGGGATGGAGAACGCCACCGACGTGGCCACCGGGATGATGGACGTCCGAAGCGCGTGGCGGCGGATCGCCTGCTGGCGGGTGAGGCCCTTCGCGCGGGCGGTGCGGACGTAGTCCATCGCCAGGTTGTCGAGCAGCAGCGTTCGCTGCATGAGGTGATAGCCGGCGTAGCTGATGATGAGCAGTGACAGCGTCGGCAGCGCGAGGTGCTGCAGCAGGTCGACCAACCTGGGGAAGAAGCCCTCGATGCCCGGGTTCGAGGCGCCGGTGACGTAGAAGATGCGGGTGCCGGCGGCGTCGTTGATCATCAGCGCCACGGCCACGACGGCCATCGATGCGACGATGACGTGCAGGTTCATCGTGAGGATGGAGATGCCCTGCCAGACGCGGTCGCCGACCTTGTACTGCCGCGACGCCGTGTAGATGCCGACGGCGACGCCGATGATGACCGACACGATCGTCGCCAGCAGGAGAAGCTGGGCGGAGACCCAGATGCGGTAGGAGATCTCCTCGTTGACCGACGTGTTCACCGGGGAGCGGCCCCAGTCCCAGTGCAGCAGGATGTTGGTGAGCCAGGTCCACCAGCGATCAAGCAGCGGCGTCGTGTCGGACAGGTTGAGAGGCTCGAGGATGGCCGTGACCTTGTCGTGGGGGATGGGAGGGCGGCGGCCGGCGTAGTTCGCCCTCGGATCGAGGAACGTCGCCGCCAGGAAATACGCGATGTTCGTCGCGAGGAAGACGACCAGCAGCCAGCCGACCGTCTTCTTCAGGAGGTATTTCAGCATGGATGAACTTTCATCGGTCGGTCCGGTGGATGCGTCGGGCGGCGTACGGGCTGCGCCGCCGCGGTGCGTCCTCCGGCTTCCAGCGCCGCTGGGGGACCTGTGAGGTTCCTCAGCGGCCGATGAGAAAACGTGTACCAGTCCATGAGTGAGCGACCGAACGTAACTCGTGCATTGTTACAGGGAATTTTCATTAAGTGATGTTTACCTGGACTTTTCCGGGCCTCTATTTCAAGTTTGTTACCCCCTCACGGGGTGAGCGGCATCACGTCGCGGGGCGGGAACGGGCGGCGTCACAGGAAGCGGGGCTACGCTCGGGGGGAATCGGGTTCGAGCGAGAGGAAGGGAATCCGGGCATGGTCGCCACGATCGGGAGCATTGGCGGGTGTGATTCGCGGGGGGAGCGCGCGCACGGTCCGGGGGATGTCCGCATCGCGGCGGGGGACTACGCGGCGTGGATCGCTCCGGAGGGCGGCGCGCCGCGCACCCTGACGTGGCGTGACGACGACCTGCTGGTCCCCGGCGTCCCGACGGCGGAGTCCGGCCCGTTCCCGCCGATGACGGCGCAGTGCGTGCTCGCGCCGTGGCCGAACCGCGTCGCCGACGGCGTATTCGCCCACGGGGGCGAGGTGCACCGCCTCGAGGTGACCGAGGAGTCCCGGGCCACCGCAATCCACGGCTTCGCCGCCTCGCGACGCTGGGAGGTCGCGGAGGTCGCGGAGGACGCCGTGACGCTGACGCTCGACGTCGGCCCGGAGCCCGGCTGGCCGTGGCCGCTGCGGCTCTCGGCCCGCTGGTCCGTGGACCCGGACACTGGCCTGCGCGGCGGGCTGTCGGCGCGGAACCTGTCGGACGCCCCCTGCCCGTTCGGCCTCGGCTGGCACCCGTACCTCAGCGCATGTGGGGCGCCGCTGGACGACTGCGCGCTGGAGGTCCCCGTGGCCACGACGCTGCCCCTCGATCCCGTGCGCAACCTGCCGGCCGGCCCGGAGGTCCCCGCCGACGTGGCGGCCCCCGGCATCGCCGCCGGCATGCCCATGGCGGGGGTATGGCTCGACCACTGCTTCGGCGGCGCCGGGGGCGGGGCGGGATCCGTCGCAACGCTCACGGGCCCGGACGGGCGTGGCGCCGAGCTGACCGCGGATCCCCGGTTCCGGTGGTTCCAGGTCTACACGGCTGATCCGGGCCACGGGGAGGGCTTCCCCGGCGCGGGCCGGGCCGTGGCCGTCGAGCCGATGACGTGCCCGCCGGACGCGCTGCGCTCCGGACGGGACCTCGTCGTGCTGGAGCCGGGGGAGCAGCTCACCCTGAATGTGGGTATCCGCGCGATCGGTTCCTGATTCGATTCCGCTTTATCGAGCAAGCTGGCCGGGGTTTTCGTCCGTTCGGTCGCGAATTGCCGAAAAACCACACCTTCTCGTCTTCTTTTTTCCGTTTCCGTGGCGTAGTTTTGCAGGTGAGGGAAGCGCTCCGCGGGACCTCCCGCGCCACTGGCGGCGGCGGTCCCGCCGGGGATCGCCCGTGCGCCCCGCGCCGCGCAGCCGCGCGCTACGGGGCCCGTGCGGCGATCCGGCCCGGGCGCGGCCCGACGTCCGGGCCCCGGGTCCCCGCTCCACGCGCATCCGCCGCCCGTGCGTGAATGGGTAACGACAAAAGGAGACGGCCATGGTCATGGCCTCCGGGGCGCTGCGCCTCGATGCGTCGTGGGTGGACTACGCCCTCGTCGCCGTGTACTTCATCTTCGTCCTCGGCATCGGGTGGGCCGCCCGATCGAAGGTCTCGAGCTCGATCGACTTCTTCCTCTCCGGCAGGTCGCTGCCGGCGTGGGTGACGGGCCTGGCGTTCATCTCGGCGAACCTCGGCGCCGTCGAGATCGTCGGCCACTCCGCCAACGGCGTGCAGTACGGCTTCGAGACGATGCACTACTTCTGGATTGGCGCCATCCCCGCGATGGTGTTCCTCGGCATCGTGATGATGCCGTTCTACTACGGCTCCAAGGTGCGCTCCGTGCCGGAGTTCATGCTCCGCCGGTTCGGCCCGGGCGCGCACCTGGTCAACGCGATCTCCTTCGCCATCGCCCAGCTGCTCATCGCCGGCGTCAACCTGCTGCTTCTGGCGAAGGTGGTCAACTCCCTGCTCGGCTGGCCGCTGTGGGTGACGCTCATCGTCGCCGCCGTCATCGTCCTGTCCTACATCACCCTCGGCGGCCTCTCCGCGGCCATCTACAACGAGGTGCTGCAGTTCTTCGTCATCATCGCCGCGCTGCTGCCGCTGACGATGATCGGCCTGCACCAGGTCGGCGGCTGGAGCGGCCTGCAGGAGAAGGTCGCGGACCCGTCCCACTTCCACACCTGGCCGGGCACCGAGATCTCGGGTTTCGACAACCCTGTCGTCTCCGTCATCGGCCTGATCTTCGGCCTGGGCTTCGTGTTGTCCTTCGGCTACTGGACCACGAACTTCGTCGAGGTCCAGCGCTCGATGGCCGCCGATTCCCTGTCCTCGGCGCGCAAGACCCCGATCATCGGCGCGTTCCCGAAGATGTTCGTGCCGTTCCTCGTCGTCATCCCCGGCATGGTCGCCGGCGTCACGGTCACGCCGATCATGGACGGCTCGGCGCAGCCGAACGACGCGATGCTGTACCTCATGCGCGACCTGCTGCCGAACGGCCTGCTCGGCGTCGCCATCGCCGGCCTGCTGGCCGCGTTCATGGCGGGCATGGCGGCCAACGTCTCGGCCTTCAACACGGTCATGAGCTACGACATCTGGGAGACCTACGTGGTGAAGGGCCGCGACGACGCGTACTACCTGCGCTTCGGCCGCATCGCGACCGTTGCCGCGACCGTCATCGCCGTGTTCACCGCGCTCATCGCCAGCAGCTTCGGCAACGTCATGGACTACCTGCAGACGCTGTTCGGCTTCTTCAACGCCCCGCTGTTCGCCACCTTCATCCTGGGCATGTTCTGGAAGCGCATGACCCCGACCGCCGGCTGGGTGGGCCTCGTGTTCGGCACCCTGGCCGCCATCGTCTACTGGGTCATCGCGACCTTCGGCGGCACGGACATCGGCTTCTTCAACCTGCCGGGCCAGGGCACGGCGTTCGTCGCCGCGTCCATCGCCTTCGTCGTCGACATCGTCTTCTCCATCGCGGTGTCGCTGGTCACCACGCCGAAGCCGGATCATGAACTGGTGGGCTTCGTGAAGTCCGTGACCCCGAAGGAGCACCTCACGGACGCGGCCGAGGCCGCACTGCCGTGGTACCGCCGCACGGTGCCGCTGGGCGTGCTGTGCCTCGCCATGGTCATCGCCCTCAACATCGTGTTCGCCTAGGAGGAACCCGAAATGGCACATGCAAACGGCAACGCCACCCACGTCGATACGCGCCATTCCGCGGGCGCCTTCGATGTCCGCAACGTCATCGGAGCCCTGATGGGCATCTACGGCGTGGTCCTGCTCATCAGCGCCGTCGCGCTGGACCCGGGCGTCGACGCCTCCGGCGCGCCGAAGGAGGCCGCCTACAACATCTGGACCGGCGTCGCGCTCGTCGCCGTCGCCCTGGTGTTCCTGGTCTGGGCGAAGCTGCGCCCGATCATCGTCCCCGACGAGTCCGCCAGCGGCGCGCCCGCCGACCACATGGCGCCCGGCCGGGACGGCGGCGAAGCACGATGACCTCCCACGAGGTCCGCGTCACCCGCACCACGCTGGCCGACGGCCGTGAGCTCCTCTACTTCGACGACGATCCCGCCTACGTCTCGGGTGAGCGCACCCGCCGCATGGACGACCCGCGCGATCTGCCGATCGCCGCGACCGAGTCCGAGCTGCGCCGCGACCCGCTGACGGGGGAGTGGAACTGCTACGCCGCCCACCGCATGAACCGCACGTTCATGCCGCCGGCGAACGAGAACCCGCTGGCGCCGTCGCGCTCCGGCGAGCTGCCGACGGAGATCCCGGCCGACGACTACGACGTCGCCGTGTTCGAGAACCGCTTCCCGTCGCTGTCGATGCACATGGACGTCCCGGAGGACTTCGCCCGCGAGGTCGAGGGCGATCCGCTGTACCCGCGCCGCCCGGCGCTGGCCCGGTGCGAGGTCGTGTGCTTCACGCCGGACGTACACCTCTCCTTCCGGGATTTGCCGTACGGCCGCGCCCGCACCGTCGTGGAGGCGTGGGCGCACCGCACCCGCGAGCTTTCCGCCATCGACGGTGTCCGCCTGGTGTTCCCGTTCGAGAACCGGGGCGAGGAGATCGGCGTGACGCTGCAGCACCCGCACGGGCAGATCTACAGCTACCCGTACCTGCCGCAGCGGGCCCGCTCCATCGTGGAGGCGGCCCGCGTCCACCGGGGGGAGACTGGCCGCGATCTCTTCGACGACGTCCTGGCGATGGAGCTGCGCTCCGGCCGTCGCGTCCTGGCCGAGGGCGAGCACTTCGTCGCCTTCGTCCCGGCCGCCGCCAAGTGGCCGGTGGAGGCCATGATCATGCCGCGACGGGCCGCCCGCGACTTCGCCGACCTCGACGACGCGGAGAAGGACGAGCTGACCCGGATGTACCTCGACCTGCTGGGCCGCATGGACCGGTTCTTCGAGGGAGTCGAGCGCACTCCGTACATCTCCGCGTGGAACCAGGCCCCGGTCGGCGAGGGCCGGGAATTCGGCCGACTGCACCTGCAGCTGTACTCGATGATGCGCTCGCCCGGCCGCATGAAGTTCCTGGCCGGCAGCGAGTCCGGCGCCGGTGCGTGGATCTCCGACACCACGCCGGAGCGCATCGCCGACCGGTTCCGGGAGGTCGCGCCATGACCGCCCCGGAGCTCCGCTGGATGCCGGCGCGATCCCGCGATGCCGCCGCCGACGACGCGACGGCGCTGTTCCGCGACCACTTCGGCGCGGAACCGGCCGGATGCTGGGCGGCCCCCGGCCGCGTGAACCTCATCGGCGAACACGTCGACTACGCCGGCGGCATCTGCCTGCCGTTCGCGCTCGCGCACTCCACGGTGGTCGCCGCGGCGCCGCGTGACGACGCGATCCTGCGCGTCGTCAGTGCCCCCGTCGGCGGCGGGGACGGCGAGCCCCTGGCGGCGGAGGTCGATCTGCGCCGCGTCGAGCCGGACGGGCCCCGTTCCTGGACCGGCTACGTCGCGGGCGCCGTCTGGGCGGCCGCGCAGGCCGGCATCGCCCCGGTTCTGGACGACGGCGCCCCGCGGGGCCTCGACGCCGCAATCGTCTCCGACGTGCCGCTCGGCGCGGGGCTGTCCAGCTCGGCGGCGCTGGAGTGCTCCGCGGCGCTGGCCGCGGTGGAGCTCGGCGCCGGGCGGGAGGCGACGGAGGAGGAGCGGCGCATCCTCGTGCCCGCCTGCATGCGGGCGGAGAACGAGGTCGTGGGCGCCTCCACCGGCGGCCTGGACCAGCGCGTGTCCGTCTTCGGGCGGGCGGGCGCGGCCTTGGCCATCGACTTCCTGGAGGACTCGGACGAGCAGGTGCCGTTCGACGTGGCGGCCCATGATCTCGCGGTGCTCGTCATCGACACCAACGCGCCCCACACGCTGGCCGACGGCCAGTACGCGTCCCGCCGTGGCGTCATCGACGGCGTGACCGAGCAGGCGGGCGTCGCCACGCTGCGCGAGGCGGCGGACCCGGGTGCCGCCGCCGACGCGTGGGCCGCGGGCACGGTCCCGGAGGGGGCGACGGCGGAGGAGTGGCGCGGCGTCGTCGTCCGCCGCGTGCGCCACGTCCTGTCGGAGATCCGCCGCACCGCCGCGGCCATCGGCGAGCTGCGCGACGGGGACTTCCCGGCGTTCGGCCGGTCGATGTGCGCCTCCCACACGTCGCTGCGCGACGACTATGAGGTGACGTGCCCGGAGCTCGACCTCGCGGTCGACGAGGCGATGGCCGCCGGCGCCCTCGGCGCCCGCATGACCGGAGGCGGGTTCGGCGGCTCCAGCATCGCGCTGCTGCCGGCCGGGGAGGCGGAGTCGGTCGCCGCCCGCATTGCCGGGGCCTTCGCGTCCGCCGGCTTCGCCGAGCCGCGGTTCGCCGTCGCCGTCCCGTCCGACGGGGCCGCACGCGTGCGTTGACCCCGCCGCGGCGTTTCCGTCCGCGTCGGTGCGGCGCGGTCCCGCGGCGCCGGGCCGGGCGTTAGAGTTGTCCCCGACTCCGGGCGGCGTCGTGCGCGGCGCCCGGGGCGACGGATGACCATCAACGAAAGGACGGGAACGCGATGAGCTCCATCAAGGTCGGCGTGCTGGGTGCGAAGGGCCGGGTCGGTCAGACGATCTGCGAGGCAGTGGAGGCCGCGGACGATCTGGAGCTGGTCGCCCGGGTCGACGTCGACGACGCGCTGTCGGATCTGTCCGACGCCGGCGCCGAGGTCGTCGTCGACTTCACCCAGCCCGACGCCGTCATGGGCAACCTGGAGTACTGCCTGTCCCACGGCATCAGCGCCGTCGTCGGCACCACCGGCTTCACCCAGGAGCGCCTGGAGCAGGTCCGCGCCTGGATCGCGGAGGCCGACGAGGCGGGACGCCCGGCGAGCGCCCTCATCGCGCCGAACTTCGCCATCTCCGCCGTGCTCACCATGAAGTTCGCGGAGATCGCGGCTCCCTACTTCGAGTCGGCCGAGGTCATCGAGTTCCACCACCCGAACAAGAAGGACGCGCCGTCCGGCACCGCCATCCACACGGCCGAGGGCATCGCCCGCGCCCGCCGCGAGGCGGGGATGGCGGATCAGCCCGACGCCACCGAGCAGACGCTCGACGGTGCGCGCGGCGCCGACGTCGAGGGCGTCCCGGTGCACGCGGTGCGCATGACCGGCATGGTCGCGCACGAGGAGGTCATCTTCGGCACCGAGGGCCAGTCGCTCACCATCCGCCAGGACAGCTACGACCGCACCAGCTTCGTCCCCGGCGTACTGGTCGGCGTCCGCCGCATCGGCGAATTCCCGGGCCTGACCGTGGGCCTCGAGTCCTACCTGGGGCTGTAGCGGCGTGCCCGGAATCGTCCCGCTCGAGGCGACGCTCATCGCCTCCACGAGCTTCGACCCGCGCGGCACCGTCGACTGGGTGACGGATGCGGAGGGCGGCGACGCGCTCATCGAGTTCGCCGGCCGTGCCTGCTACGAGACGTGGGACAAGCCGAACCCGCGCACCGCGACGAACGCAGGCTACCTGCGGCACGTCCTGGAGGTCGGCCACGCGGCGCTGTTCGAGCACGCCGTCGCGACGATCTACGTCCGTGGCCTGTCCCGCGGCTGCGCCCACGAGCTGACCCGCCACCGCCACTTCTCCTTCAGCCAGCTGTCCCAGCGGTTCGTCCCCGACTCGGAGAACCGCGTCGTCGCCCCGGACGCCATCGCCCGGGACCCGGAGCTGCTGGCGCTGTTCGAGGGGGCAGTCGACGAGTCCCGCCAGGCGTACCACGAGCTGCTCGACGCGCTGGAGGAGAAGTTCGCCGATGAGCCGAACGCGCTGCTGAGGCGCAAGCAGGCGCGACAGGCCGCCCGGGCGGTTCTGCCCGGGGCCACCGAGACACGTATCGTGGTGACCGGAAACTTCAGGACGTGGCGTCATTTCATCGGGATGCGCGCCACCGAGCACGCCGACGCGGAGATCCGCGAACTGGCGGTCGCATGCCTCCGCGAGCTGCAGGAGGCGGCGCCGACGGCGTTCGGGGACTTCGAGATCGACGTGCTGCGCGACGGCTCCGTTACGGCGTCGAGCCCGTACGCGTTCGAAGGATAGGACAACCGCGTCCGCGCGCCGCGCGACGCGAGAAGACAGCACGAAGACAGGGGACGCCGCCCGGCGGCCCCGACGACACAAGGAAAAGCGGAGAATCATGACCACAGGATTCGCATCGACCCGCGGGGCGGAGCACTTCGGCACCGTCGCCGTCGCGATGGTCACCCCGTTCACGGCCGACGGCGCCATCGACGTCGAGGCCGGCGTGAAGCTCGCCGGGCATCTCGTCGACGGCGGCATCGACTCGCTCATTCTCGCCGGCACGACCGGCGAGTCGCCGACGACGTCGCGTGAGGAGAAGCTGGAGTTGCTCCGCGCCGTGCGCGCCGAGCTGGGCGATCGCGCGAAGCTGGTCGCCGGCGTCGGCACGTACGACACGGCCGAGTCCATCGACAATGCGAAGGCCGCGGCGGAGGCGGGGGCGGACTCGCTCCTCGTCGTCACGCCCTACTACTCCAAGCCGAACCAGGAGGGCCTGTTCCGCCACTTCACCGCCGTGGCGGACGCGACCGACCTGCCGGTCTGCCTCTACGACATCCCGCCGCGCTCGGTCGTGCCGATCGCCCCGGAGACCATCCTGCGCCTCGCCGGGCACCCGAACGTCCTCGCGGTGAAGGACGCGAAGGGGGATCTCGGTGCGGCTGCGTCTATGATCGACGGGACATCGCTCGCGTGGTACTCGGGCGACGACCCCCTGAACCTGCCGTGGCTGTCCGTCGGCGCCACCGGCTTCATTTCCGTCGTCGGCCATGCGGCCCCCGCGACCCTGGCGAAGCTCCGCCGGGAGTTCGACGAGGGCGACATCGAGTCCGCTCGCCGCACCCATGCCTCCATGGCCCCGCTGTGGCGCGCCCAGGCCCGCCTGGGCGGCGTGAGCTTCGCCAAGGCCGCCCTGCGACTGCAGGGCATCGAGACAGGAGACCCCCGCTTGCCGCAGATCGCACCCGATGCGCAGCAGCTGGACCAGCTGACCGCCGACCTCCGAGAGGCCGGTGTGCTCTAGACATGACCGAGAACAGGAACCGGGGCCGCAAGGTCACCCGCAAGGCCGGCGCGCCCTCCGAGGCCGAGGTCGCGCGCTCTGAGGCGCGCGCCCAGGAGGCCGCGAAGGAAGCCGCCAAGGATGCCCGCCGCGACGGCAACGCCGGCGGCCGGGGCAACGGCAACGGAAACCGCGGAGGCCGCGGCAACGGTGGCGGCCGCGGCAACGGCAACCGTGGCGGCAACGGCGGTGGCCGTGGCAACGGCAACCGCGGCGGTCAGGGCGGCAACGCCGGAAACGGCGGCAACGGCAACCGCGGCGGCAACGGCGGAGGCAACAAGGGTGGTGGCCGCGGCCGCCGTGGCGGCAACCGCCGCAACGTCGTGCAGTCCATGCAGGGCGCGGACCTGACCCGCCGCCTGCCGGCGCCGCCGAAGGCCCCGAAGAACGGTCTGCGCATCGTCGCCCTCGGCGGCATCTCCGAGATCGGCCGCAACATGACGGTCTTCGAGTACAAGGGCCGTCTGCTCATCGTCGACTGTGGTGTGCTGTTCCCGAGCTCGAATGAGCCGGGCGTCGACCTCATCCTCCCGGACTTCAGCTACCTGGAGGACAAGTGGGACCGCGTCGAGGCGCTCGTCGTCACGCACGGCCACGAGGACCACATCGGCGCCATCCCGTGGCTGCTGAAGCAGCGCTCGGACATCCCGATCGTCGCCTCCAAGTTCACGCTGGCCCTCATCCAGGCCAAGTGCCAGGAGCACCGCCTGCGCCCGAAGACCGTCGAGGTCAACGCGACCTCGAACGTCCAGCGCGGTCCGTTCGACCTGCGTTTCTGGACGGTCAACCACTCGATCCCGGACTGTCTGGGCATCGCCGTGAAGACCGGCGCCGGCCTCGTCGTCCTCACCGGCGACATCAAGCTGGACCAGACCCCGCCGGACGGCGAGCCCACCGACCTGCCTGCGCTGTCGCGCCTGGGCGACGAGGGCATCGACCTGTTCATGTGCGACTCCACCAACGCCACCACGCCGGGCCACTCCGGGTCGGAGGCGGACCTGGTGCCGACGCTGCGCCGCCTCATCGCGGACGCGAAGCAGCGCGTCATCGTCGCGGCGTTCGCCTCGAACGTCTACCGCGTGCAGGCCGTCGTCGACGCCGCCGTCGCGGCCGGCCGCAAGGTCGCCTTCAACGGCCGCTCGATGATCCGCAACATGCGCATCGCCGAGGAGCTGGGCTACCTCACCGCGCCCAAGGGCACCATCGTCGAGATGAACGAGGCGTCCCGCATGGCTCCGCACAAGGTCGTGCTGGTCACCACGGGCACCCAGGGTGAGCCGATGGCCGCGCTGTCCCGCATGGCGCGCCGCGAGCACCGCCAGATCACCGTCCGCGACGGCGACCTCATCATCCTGAGCTCCTCCCTCGTGCCGGGCAACGAGGAGGCCGTGTTCGGCGTCATCAACATGCTGTCCCAGATCGGCGCCACGGTCGTCACCGGCCGCGACGCCAAGGTCCACACCTCGGGCCACGGCTACTCCGGCGAGCTGCTGTTCCTCTACAACGCCGCCCGCCCGTCCAACGCAATGCCGATGCACGGCGAGTGGCGGCACCTGCGCGCGAACAAGCAGCTGGCCATCTCCACCGGCGTGCGCGAGGAGAACGTGGTGCTGGCGCAGAACGGCGTCGTCGTCGACCTCGTCGACGGCAAGGCGTCGGTCGTCGGCCAGATCCCGGTCGGCAACCTGTACGTCGACGGCGTGACCATGGGTGACGTCGACGCCGACGTCCTCGCCGACCGCGCGGAGCTGTCCTCCGGCGGCCTCATCACCGTCACCGCGGTCATCGACAACCGCACCGGACGTCCGCTGGAGAAGCCCCGCGCCCAGGCCCGCGGCTTCTCCGACGACGTCAAGGAGGTCCTGGCCGAGGTCGAGAAGATCGTCGACGACACGATGTTCGATCTCGCCGGCTCGGGCGAGAACAACCCGTACCGCATGGCCCAGGAGGTCCGCCGCCGCGCGGAGAAGCACATCAGCTCCAAGTGGCGCCGTGAGCCGATGATCGTCCCGACCATCGTGCCGATGTCGTCCGAGGCCGCGGGCGCCGTCACCGACGACGACGTCAAGAACTCCCGCGAGTCCCTGTAGGGGACGACCGGTCGGGGCAGGCCCCGCCCCATCCCGGACCGGGGTCCGCCGTCGCGCCGACGGCGGACCCCGGTCCGCGTCCGTAGGCTGGGGTGCATGAACTTCACCGAGAGTGAACGCGCCGCCCTGGCCGATCTTCTGCACCGGGTCGGTCCCGATCATCCGACGCTGTGCGGGGACTGGACGACGAAGGACCTCGCCGTCCACCTCCTCGTTCGCGAGCACCGCCCCGACGCGGCGGCTGGGATGTTCGTCGGCGCCCTCGGCGGGCATCTGGCCACGGTCTCCGCCGAGTACGCCGTCCTGCCGTACGACGAGATCGTCGATCGCTGGGCCGCCGGCGCACCGAGGTGGAACCCGTTCAGCTTCGCCGACAGGTGGCTGAACGCTGCGGAGAACTTCGTGCACCACGAGGACGTGCGCCGCGCCGAGGGGGAGTGGACCGTGCGGCCGATGAGCCCAGGTGGCGTCCGGTCCCTGTGGAAGGTCCTGCAGATGCTCGCGCCGCGCATGCTGTCGAAGTCGACGGCGACTGTCGTCCTGCAGCGCCCCGACGGCGCCGCGATCACCCGGTGGACCGCGGCGTCGAGGGTGCTCCCGTGGTCACCGTACGGGGCGAGGTCGGCGAGCTCGTGCTGTGGCTCTACGGCCGCAACGCAGCGGAGGTCGAGATTGACGGCGATGCCTCCGCCATCCGTCGCGCCACGCTGTAGCGCGTTCGCGCGGGACCACGGGGTGGCGTTTGCAGCGGCGTCTCCGTGGGGCATGACCGCATCCCCGGCGACACGGGAGTTACAGATGTGAAAGAAGGGGCAGCTAACGGTTATTGTGGTGCACATGTCCGCCACGAGCCGAACCAGGATCGCCGACGCCCGCACCGACCGACGTGCGGGCGGCCGCCCCTCTGCGCCCCGGCCGGACCGCCGCCGCCCGACCGGCGGCGGCCGCGTCCGGGAGACCCGGCGCTCGGCAGCGCCCGCGTACGACGACGGCTTCCAGCGCACCGGCAGCGCCGTGCGCGCCGTCGGCTCGGGCC
>JAEWGK010000059.1 GCA_023388385.1 Actinomycetes bacterium
GGCTCGTCGGCAGGCACCTCACTCGCGGCATCTGGCAGGGCTGGGACCTGCACGCCAACCAGCTGCCGACGCGCTTCGCAGCGACCTACGCGTGGTTCCGCCGGCGCACCCCCGACGCGCTGGAGCGCCTCGACCGGTACCTCGCCGGCCGGGGCGGTGCCGTCGCCGACGAGCCGGCGACCGCGAAGGCGATGGCCGGGTTCCTCGGCCGCGCCGTCGACTGCGGGGCGGTGACGGCGGAGGAGCTCGACGCCGCCACGGGCCTCGACCGCGCCCAGCTCACCGAACTGACCAGGAACGGGGCACTGCCATGACCGATGCGCAGCACACCGCCACGTCATCGCCGTCCGCGCCCGCGCGCATCCAGGCGACCCCGTACACGACCCCCGACGCCCCGGCGGCAGGCGCCATCGCGGATCCGGACCTCATCAACGAGGACCTCGCGCCGCTGAAGAAGCAGACGTGGGGCACCTACAACGTCTTCGCGTTCTGGATGTCCGACGTCCACTCCGTCGGCGGCTACGTCACCGCCGGCACGCTGTTCGCCCTGGGCCTGTCGGCCTGGCAGGTGCTCGCCGCCCTGCTCATCGGCATCAGCCTCGTCTACGTGTTCTGCAACCTCGTCTCGGAGCCGTCGCAGCGCTCGGCCACTCCGTTTCCGGTCGTGTGCCGCGGCTCGTTCGGCGTCCGCGGCGCGAACGTCCCCGCGTTCATCCGCGGCGTCATCGCCGTCGCCTGGTACGGCATCCAGACGTACCTGGCCAGCCATTCGCTGGTCATCCTCGCGCTCAAGGCCTGGCCGGAGCTTGCGCCGTGGGCGGACGAGGAGGCCCACGGATTCCTCGGCCTCTCCGTCGTCGGCTGGGCCGCGTTCGGCGTCATGTGGGTCCTGCAGGCGCTGGTGTTCTGGCGCGGCATGGACGCCATCCGCCGGTTCATCGACTTCTGTGGCCCCGCCGTTTACGTCGTCATGGCGGTGCTGGCCGCCTACCTGGTGTGGAAGGCGGGCTGGGACACCATCTCCCTGACCCTGTCGACGCAGCGGCACGAGGGTCTCGCCGCCGTCGGCGTGTTTCTCGGTGCCGTCGCGCTGGTCGTGTCCTACTTCTCCGGCCCGATGCTGAACTTCGGCGACATCTCCCGCTACGGCCGCTCGGCGCAGGCCGTGCGCCGTGGCAACCTCCTCGGCCTGCCCGTGAACTTCCTGGTGTTCTCCATCCTCGTCGTCGTCACGGCGTCCGCGACCGTGCCGGTCTACGGCGGGCTCATCACCGACCCGGTGGAGACGGTCGCGCACCTCGACAACGGCGTGGCCCTGGCGCTCGGCGCCTTCACGTTCATGGTCGCCACCATCGGCATCAACATCGTCGCCAACTTCATCGCGCCGGCCTTCGACTTCTCCACCATCGCCCCGCGCCGCATCTCCTGGCGCATGGGCGGCATGATCGCGGCGGTCGGCTCCGTCCTGCTCACCCCGTGGAACCTGTACTCCTCCCCGGATGTCATCCACTACACGCTGGACACGCTGGCGGCGTTCATCGGCCCTGTCTTCGGCGTCCTGGTGACGTGGTACTGGGTCATCGCCCGCCGCGAGATCCACGTCGACCACTTGTTCACGATGAACCCGGAGGGCCGCTACCACTACCGTTCCGGATGGAACGTCCGCGCCCTCGCGGCCACCGCGCTCGGCGCGGCCGTGGCCATGTCGGCCATCCTCGTGCCCGCATGGTCGGGCCTCGCCAACTTCAGCTGGTTCCTCGGCGCCGGCGCCGCCGCGGCCGCGAACCTGCTGCTCCACTCCCTGCCCGAAAGGAAGGAAACGTCCCGATGACCGCCCCCGACCTCGTGATCCGCGCCGAGCGCGCCCTCCTGCCCGACGGGGAGGCGCCCGCGACCGTCGTCGTCCGCGGCGGCGTCATCGCCGACGTGCTGGCGGGCGGCGCCGCGGCCGGCTCGGACGCGCCGGAGCCCACCGTCGTGCTCGGCGCGGACCGGGTGCTGCTGCCGGGCGTCGTCGACACGCACGTGCACGTCAACGAGCCCGGCCGCACCGAATGGGAGGGCTTCGCCACCGCGACGCGCGCGGCGGCCGCCGGCGGCGTCACCACGCTCGTCGACATGCCCCTGAACTCCGTGCCGTCGACGACGACGGCGGAGGCGCTGGCCGCCAAGCGCGCCGTCGCCGGCCCGCAGGCCACGGTCGGCTGCGCGTTCTGGGGCGGCATCGTCCCGGACAACATCGGCACGGGCGACCTGCGAGCGCTGCACGACGCGGGCGTCATGGGCTTCAAGTGCTTCCTCATCCACTCCGGCGTCGACGACTTCCCGAACGTTTCCTACGAGGAGCTGGAGGCCGCGATGGCCGAAATCGCGGAGTTCGACGGCCTGGTCATCGCCCACTGCGAGGACCCCGAGCTGGTGGAGGCCGCCACCGCCGCCGTCGAGGCCGACGGCGGCGTCGACGAGACCTACGCGACGTTCCTGCGCACCCGCCCCGCCGAGACGGAGCGCACCGCCGTCAAGCGGTTCATCGCCGCCGCCGAGCGCACCGGCTGCCGCGCCCACGTCGTCCACGTCACGGAGGCCGGCTGCATCGACCTCATCCGCTCCGCCCGGGAGCGCGGGGTCCGCGTCTCCGGCGAGACGTGCCCGCACTACCTCACGCTCGAGGCCGAGTCCATCGCCGACGGCGCCACGCACCAGAAGTGCTGCCCGCCCATCCGCGACGCCGCCAACCGCGAGCTGCTGTGGCAGGGCCTGGCCGACGGCGGCCTGTGCGCCGTCGTCACCGACCACTCCCCGTGCGTCCCGGAGCTCAAGCGCTTCGCGGCGACCGGCGCCGGCGCCCGCGGCTTCGGCGCGGCCGGGGCCGGCGGCGTGGGCCTCGGCGCGAACTTCGCCGAGGCGTGGGGCGGAATCGCCTCGCTCGAGCTGTCGCTGCCGCTGACGTGGACCCACGCGCGCATGCGCGGGTTCGGGCTTGGCGACGTCGCCCGCTGGATGTGCTCCGGCCCCGCCGATCTGGTGGGGCTGGCCGACCGCGGGCGCATCGCGCCCGGCGCCGTCGCCGACCTCGTGGACTTCGCCCCGGACGAGACGTTCCTGGTCCGTCCGGCGGAGCTGCACCACCGCAACCCCGTCACCGCCTACGCGGACCACGCGCTGGCCGGCGTCGTCCACCGCACGTGGGTCGCCGGCGCGCTGGCGTGGGATCACGATGCCGCCGACGGCGGGGGGTTCCCCTCCGGCGCCGCCGGCTCCCTCATCGACCGCCCCGGCACGGGCGAGTAGGCCGCTGCCCCGCGCGGCGGCGCACCGCGTGCGCCAGCGCGCACACCTGGCCACCCACCGACCCGGCGACCCCGACACCGACCCCAACCGACCTGACAGGAGAACGAATGACCGCCGATTCCCCCGCGACCGGATCCGCCCCCGCCTGGACCCGTCTCACCGACCTCGCCCGCCGCGACATCGGAGGCGCCGTCGTCTGGGCCACCGACGAGTCCTTCGCCGAGAAGGAGAACCTGATCACCCCGGGCGCCGCGCGCTTCGACCCGGAGGAGTTCGGCCACAAGGGCAAGGTCTACGACGGCTGGGAGACCCGCCGCCGGCGCGTGCCCGGCGAGGACCACGCCATCATCCGCCTGGGCGTGCCGGGCGTGCTGGAGGGCGTCGTCGTCGACACCTCCTGGTTCCTGGGCAACTACCCGCCGGAGGTCTCCGTCTCCGCCCTCAACCGCCCCGGCTACGCCACCCCGGAGGAGCTCGCCGAGGCCGAGTGGACCGAGATCGTCCCCCGCACCGCCATCGGCGGCGGCGCCGAGCACCACTTCGACGTCGCCTCCGACGGCAAGTGGACCCATGTCCGCCTGACCATGCACCCCGACGGAGGCATCGCCCGCTTCCGCGCCCACGGCACCCCGTGCCCCGACCCGGCGTTCCTGCGCGGCACCGTGGACCTCGCCGCGATGGAGAACGGCGGTCACGTCACGGACTGCTCCAATCTCTTCTACAGCTCGCCCGACAACCTGCTGGCCCGCGGCCTGCCCGCCAACATGGGCGGCGGCTGGGAGAACGCCCGCCGCCGCGGCGACGGCAACGACCACGTGGAGATCGCGCTGGCCGGCGCCGGCGTCGTCGACTGGATCGAGCTGGACACCAGCTACTTCGTGTTCAACGCCCCCGGCGCCGCGAAGGTCACCGGCCGGCTCGGCGACGGCGAGTGGCGCGAGCTGGTCCCGCGCACCCCGCTGCTGCCGGACACCCGCCACCGCTACGTGGTCGAGGACGGTGAGCCGATCGATGCCGTCCGCGTCGACGTCTACCCCGACGGCGGGATGGCCCGGGTCCGCGTCATGGGGACGCTCACGGA
>JAEWGK010000066.1 GCA_023388385.1 Actinomycetes bacterium
CCTCCGTACCCGGGTACGGCGCTGGAACCTCCCGCACATCGTGGCCCGCATCGGACAGCCGGTCCGCCGCCGCGAACGCGGCGTCGCGCCACCGCGGGGCGACGCAGGCGTCGGCATGGAAGGGGTGCGCCGTCACGCCGACGCGGAGCCTGCGGTGCGGCGCAGGGCGCACCCCGGCCAACAGCGCGGCGTCGGCGAGATCCCGGACGAGGAACCCCGCCGCCGCCAGCGCGCCCGCGGAGATGTCATGAGCCGGCTTCAGCCCGACGAGGCCGCACGCGGCGGCCGGCACGCGGATGGACCCGCCACCGTCGGAGGCCAGCGCCGCCGGCAGCAGCCCGCGGGCGACGGCCACCGCAGACCCGCCGGAGGAACCGCCCGGCGTCGCCCCCGGCAGGACCGGGTTCACCGGCGCTGGCAGATCCGTCGGCTCGGTGTAGGCGGTGGCGCCGAGCTCCGAGGTGTGGGTCGTCGCCACCGGGACCGCGCCGCGGGCCACCAGGGCCGCCACCTCCGGGCACGTGGCGGCGGCGACGTGCGCCAGCCGGGCCGAGCCCAGCGTGCACGGAGCCCCCGCCAGCGGGAAGAGATCCTTCACGCCCACCGGCAGGCCGAGGAGATCGGTGGCGGGCCCGCCGGTGCTGGGGCGGCGGCCTCCCCGGCCCGAGCCACAGCGCAGCGCGTCGGCGCGCCGGGCGGCCCGCTCGGCGTGGTCGGGCAGCAGGGAGGCGACGCCCGTGTCCGCCCCCGGGCCGTCGCACGCCGCCAGTGCCGCGGCGGCGAGGTCGGCGGCCGACGTCGCGCCGTCGTCAAGCGCACGCCGCAACTCCCGCGCGGACGGGGCAGTGCCGGGGGCGCGGTGGCGTGCGGGCATGGGGACGATCGTAGCGGCAGGGCCTGCGGTGCGGCGTCCGCGTCCCTAGAGTCGGGTGCATGACCACCGTGACCTACCTGGGCCCCAGCGGCACCTTCACCGAGATGGCACTGCTCACCCTCGCCCGCCGCGGCGAGATCCCCGGCGCCGCCGGCGAGGGCGACGTCACGGCCGTGCCCGTGGCCACGCCCGCCGACGCGCTGGCCCACGTGCGGCGCGGGGAGGCGGACTACGCCTGCGTCGCCATCGAGAACAGCGTCGACGGCCCCGTCACCCCGACGTTCGACGCGCTCACCGCCGGGCCGGAGCTGCAGATCTACCGGGAGACCGAGATCGGCGTGCGCTTCTCCATCCTGGTCCGCCCCGGCACCGACCCGGCGGACGTGCGGACCTTCGCCGCCCACCCGGTCGCCCTCCCGCAGGTCAAGGAGTGGGTGGAGGCGAACCTCCCCGGCGTCGAGCTGTACCAGGCCAGCTCCAACGCCGCGGCCGCCCATCAGGTCGCCGACGGCGAACGCGACGCCTGCGCCGCCCCCTCCCGCGCCGGCGAGCTGCTGGGCCTCGACGAGATTGCCGGCGACGTCGCCGACGTCCGCGGCGCCCGCACCCGCTTCGTGCTGGTCGGCCGTCCCGGCGCCCCCACGCCGCGCACCGGCCGCGACCGCACCGGCGTCTCCTTCACCCTGCCGCACGAGCCGGGCACCCTGATGGACGCGATGAACGAGTTCGCCGTCCGCGGCATCTCGCTGTCGCGCATCGAGTCCCGGCCCACGCGCCTGGTCATGGGCACCTACCGCTTCCATGTCGACCTCATCGGCCACGTGGAGGACGCGGTGATCGCCGAGGCCCTCGCCGCGCTGCACCGCCGGGCGGACGATCTGCGGTTCCTCGGCTCCTGGCCGGCCGGCGAGGGCACCTCGACGTTCGACGCCACCCCGCCGGACATCGCCGAGTCCCGCGACTGGGTCTCCGGGCTCCTCGAGGGGAGGCGCTGACATGGACGCCGGGGTCCCCGGGGGCATCGGAGGCGCCGGGGGTGCGACGGGAGGCACGGACCCGGCGCATGGCGGGGGCGCGCGGGGCGTCGATCGCCTCATCCTCATCCGGCACGGTCAGACCACCGCGAACGTCGCCCACGTGCTGGACACCGCGCTGCCCGGGGCGCCGCTGACGGATCTCGGCGTCACGCAGGCCCGCCGCCTCGGCCGCATGCTGCTGTCGGACGTCGACGGCCTGGGCGACCTGGTCACCTCCCACGCCCTGCGCGCCCGCCAGACCGGCGCCGGGGCCGTCGCCGGCCTGCACCGCTGGGCGGGCCCGGGCGTCCGCCTGCGCCACGCCGACGGCCTGCACGAGGTCGCCGCCGGAGACCTGGAGGGCCGCACCGACTTCGACGCCCACCGCACATTCGGCGAGCTGTTCCACGGCTGGCTCCACGATGCCCCGGATCGCCCGGCCCCCGGCGGCGAATCCGGCGCCGACCTGCTGGCCCGTTGGCTGCCGGCGCTCTCCGGGCTCATCGCCGAGCGCGGCGGCGTCGCCGTCGGCGCCGACCCGGCGGAGGCGTCCGCCGATGTCGGCGGCACGGGCCACGGGAAGGGCTCCTCGCTCGCCGTCATCGGCCACGGCGCCGCCATTCGCCTGGTCTCCCGGCACCTCGCGGACATCGACCCCGGCTTCGTCTTCGCCAACAAGCTGCCCAACACCTCCCGCGTCGAGCTGGTCCGCGACCCCGCGGCGGGCGACGACCCGACCGCGCCGGGCTCCTGGCGGTTGGTGAAGTGGGCGGCGCTCGACGGCTCCGGCGGCACGTCGGTGGCGCAGCGCCGCGGCGACGACTTCGGCGGCTGAGGCGCGTCGTCACGCGGGGTCGGCGATCAGGCGTAGCCCAGGCGCTCCAGGTCGTCCTCGTCCATGCCGAAGAAATGGCCGACCTCATGGACGACGGTGATGCGCACCTGCTCCACCAGCTCCTCCTCCGACGTGCAGAAGTCCAGCAGCGCGTCGCGGTAGACGTGAATGACGTCGGGCATGCCCCAGTGGTCGGCGGTGCGCTCGGTGAGGGGCACGCCCTCGTAGAGGCCCAGCAGCTCGGGCTCGTCGGGATGGCGATCGGCGACGAGGATGACGACGTTGCCGAGTTCCCGCAGGAATTCCTCCGGGATGCCGTCGATGGCCTCGTCGACGAGCTCGTCGAAGCGCTGGTCCGTCACGCCCTCGAGCATGGTCAGTTGCCCGCCTGTCCGGGCTGGCCGGCGCCCGTCGTGCCCGCCTGGCCCGCGGCGCCCTGCTGGTCGGCGGTCCCGGCCTCGCCGGCCTGGCCCGCCTGCCTCGCGCGATCCGCCGGGGTCTTCGGCGCGGCGCCGTCGACCGTGTAGTCGCCGCGCACGGAGCCGGACAGCACGGAGAGGCCCTCCGTGTCCGACGCGGAGGCGGCGATCCAGCAGTTGACGCCACGGGTGCCCGGGTACAGCGCCGGGTCGACGGTGAACCAGAACGGCAGCAGCTCCGTGCCGAACAGCGCGTCCGGGGCGCCGAGGTAGTCCGTCGCCATCGTGGAGCAGCGATCCGCCAGGTGCTCGTTCTGCTCGTCGACCGTCGGGGCGTGATCCGGGAAGTCGGCGGCGAGATCGACGGAGCCCGTGGCCTCGAAGAGGTGGTCGCCGGCGCAGTCGGCCGTGACCAGCTGGTTGTTCTCGTCGATGGTCGCGCACGTGCCGGGCTCGCGGATGACGGCCTGGTCCAGGTCCGCGGCCGCCCCGCGGTAGGGGATGACGGCGTCGGCCCCGACGTCGTGGAGCTGGAGGCCGCAGACGAGCGTGCGGTCGCCGTCGTCCCACTCCGACGACGGCGGCAGCATCTGCGACACGACGAGGCGGCCGGCCGGGTTGTACCTCCCCTTCAGGTACTCGTTCGCCGCGGGCACGCACACCTGCGTGCGCAGCGCGAGGATCTGGGCGTCGGTCGGTCGGGCGACGCCGTCGAAGACGCCCGCCCACTCGGGCAGCTGTTCGACGTCGACGCGCTTCGTCGCCTCGAACAGGTGCGGTTCGCCGCAGCCCGTGACGTGCAGGCCCGCCAGCGCGGTGCCGGTGGTGTCGTCCCAGGTCAGGCAGTCACCGGGGCGTGCTGACGTGAAGGAGTCCGCGGGTGTCGCCGTGGAGGTGGCGGGGGAGGACTCCGCGTCGGTCGTGGGCGTCGCGCCGAGGTCCCGGATCTCCGGGCCCGCGCCGGCGGCGGCCACGGCGCCGCCCGCGACGAGCC
>JAEWGK010000087.1 GCA_023388385.1 Actinomycetes bacterium
GCCGACAGCGCCAGCTCCTGCGCGTTCTCGTCGACCTCCGGCAGCTCGCGGCCGTGCGCCGACAGCGCCTCCGGGTCGTCGACGCCGGCGACCCACGTGCCGTCGCGGGTGATGCCGACCGGCACGACGTCGTACCGTGCACGATCCAGGTGCGCCATGACGGCGCCCGCGGAGATGCAGGAGACGCTGTGCTCGGGGCTGGCGCCGCCGTAGACGACGGCGACGGTGATGCGGGTGTCCGGCGAAGTCATGGGTGCATCGTACAAGCACGCCCGACGCGGGCGGGGCGCCGCGTGACGGGAGTGACGCCCGTCATAGCCGCAGCACCCGTCGTCGCGCAGAACCCGGGCGTCGCGCAGGACCCGGGTATCGTGCTACTCCGCCTTGCGGGAGCGGCCCATGAGCATGCGGATGGCCTCGTCGACCGACAGCCCCTCGTGGCACACGGCGCGCACGGCGGCGGTGATGGGCATCTCCACGCCACGGGCCTCCGCCAGATCCGACACCGACGTCGAGGAGATGACCCCCTCCGCCACCTGGCCGCGCGTCGCATGCTGCGCCTGCTCGACCGTGTCGCCCTTGCCCAGGCGCAGGCCGAACGTGCGGTTGCGCGACAGCGGCGAGGAGCAGGTGGCCACCAGGTCGCCAAGGCCCGCCAGGCCCGCGAACGTCTTCTCCTGCGCGCCGGCGGCCGTGCCCAGGCGGGTGATCTCCGCCAGCCCGCGCGTGATGATGGTCGCCAGCGTGTTCTCCCCCAGCCCCTGGCCCGTCGCCATGCCGCACGCCAGCGCGATGACGTTCTTGCATGCCCCGCCGATCTCGCAGCCGACCACGTCGACGTTCGTGTACGGCCGGAAGTAGGGCGTTGCGACGGCCGCCTGGACCGTCTTCGCCCGGTTCTCGTCCTCGCAGGCGATGACCGTCGCGGCGGGCTGCTCGGCGGCGACCTCTCGGGCCAGGTTCGGCCCCGACAGCACCGCGACGCGATCCGTGGCGACGCCCGCGACCCCCGTGATGACCTGGCTCATGCGCCGGCCCGTCGACCGCTCGATGCCCTTCGCCAGGCTGACCAGCGTGGCCTCCGGCTCGACCAGCTCCCGCCACGTCTCGAGGTTCGCGGAGAGCGTCTGCGACGGGACGCCGAGGACCACGATCTCAGCGCCGTCGAGGGCCGCCTCCGCGTCGGCCGTGGCCGTGATGCCCGATGGCAGCGCAAGGCCCGGCAGGTAGTCCGAGTTCTCACGCATGATCTGGATGCGGCGGGCCTGCTCCTCCCGCCGGGACCACAGGCTCACGGAGTTGCCTGCGTCGGCGAACACCTTCGCCAGGGTCGTTCCCCACGAGCCCGCGCCCATCACAGCCACTTGCACCATCGTCGGCTCCTTCCGCCGTTTCCGCTCGTATCCGTCGTGTCGGCCGTATCCATCGTGTCGGTCGCGGCCAGGGGTGCCGGTCGCGGCCAGGGGTGTCGGTCGCGGCCAGGGGTGTCTGGGCGCGGCCAGGGGTGTCTGGGCGCATCGGAGGGCCGAGCCGACCGTCCGGTCGCCTGGCTTCCCGATAGCGCAGCCTCCCAGCCGGTCGCCGGGGTTCCGGCCACGCCGGTCGCCGGGGTTCCGGCCACGCGGCGAGGCGGATGCCCGTGACGCCGACCGCCGTTTCCCACAGCATACGGTCCACCGGGGTTTCCGGCGGGCCGACGCAACTCGCACCAGCCGCCAGAACCCACCCGACCGCGCCGCATCAGGGGGGGTTAATGCTCTTTAGCGGGAGGAACAGGTCACGGAGGGGCCCGATCCCGGGCTAATCCTGACCCGTTCCTCCCGCTAAAGGCCGTTAACCCCCACCGATGGCACCCCGGAAGACCATGGCGCCCCTGGACTGGCCCCGTCATCCGGAACCAGCCCCGTCGCTTCCGCCGCCACCGACCCCGCCACCGCCGTCGCCGCCTGCGGCGCCGCTGCCCGCCATATACTTCGGACGAGAGCCGCACCCCAGCCCGCGACCGAGGAGATGACCCCTTCCGCATGGCCATGCACGAGAACGACAAGGACACGGTCAACGACACGTCCCTAACCGGCCGCCATCGCACCATTGGGTCGAAGCCCGGCCGAGACTTCACCAAGCCGACCTTCGCCGCGGGCGCCGTCCTGTGGCGGGGCGGCGCGGACGACCGGGAGGTCGCCGTCATCCACCGCCCGTCCTACGACGACTGGTCCCTGGCCAAGGGCAAACTTGACCCGGGCGAGAACCTGCCCGCCACCGCCGCACGCGAGATCGAGGAGGAGACGGGCTACTCCGTCCGCCTGGGCAAGCTGCTCGGCCACGTCGACTACCCGGTCACGGGCCGCACGAAGGTGGTCTGGTACTGGACGGCTGAGGTCCTCGACGGCGAGTTCACGCCGAACGACGAGGTCGATGAGCTGCGCTGGGTCTCCATCGACGAGGCAGCGGAGCTGCTGTCCTACGACCTCGACGTCGAGGTCCTGGAGAAGGCCCGCAAGCGCCTGTCGGCGGAACCGGACACCCGCATCATCTACGTCCGCCATGCCCGCGCGCATTCCCGCAAGAACTGGAGCGGCGACGACGATCTGCGACCGCTGGACAAGAAGGGCCGCCGACAGGCGGAGCTGTTGGTCTCCCAGATCGCCCCGTTTCGCCCGGACCGCATCTACGCCGCGGAGCCGGACCGCTGCTCGCAGACCGTCGCCCCGCTTGCCGCGGACCTCGGCTTGGAGACCATCGTCGACGATCTCTTCGGCGACCGCGCGTGGCTCGGCGCGATGGTCGAGGCCCAGGATCGCTTCATGGACGTCGTCGCGGAGCGCGGCGTCAGCGTCATCTGCTCGCAGGGCCTCATCATTCCGGACATGATCGCGTGGCTGTCGGCGCGCGGCACGCTGCCGCTGGAGGAGATCGACAGCAAGAAGGGCTCCATGTGGGTCCTCGGCTTCGAGGACGGCGTCCTCACCACCGCCGACTACTACGCCAGCGCCCTGCCCGTGAAGTAGCCGCGGCATCGCCTGACGACGAACGGGGCCGGGCCCGCGATCCTCGAGCGGATCGCGGGCCCGGCCCCGTTCGTCGTCACGCGTCGAAGCCGCTGTGCGAGGAGCTGCGCCGGACGCAGATGGAGCCCGCGTCGCGCGGGCGCCCTTCCTTCACGACGGAGCGGAAGTATCCTCCCGGCCGAAACGCCGGGGTGCGGGTCGCGGGCACGGGCACGGTATGGCCGGTGTGGGGGTTGCGGGCGGTGCGGGGCGCCCGATCGCGGGCCTCGAACGTTCCGAACCCCATGATGGTCACGGACTCGCCCGCGGCGACGGCACCGACGATGATGTCGAGGGTGTTCTCGACCGCGTGGGCGGCCGCGGTCCGGGGGATGGAGAGGCGCTGCGAGAGCTCCTCCACGAGGTGTGCCTTGTTCATTGGGGACGAGCCTTCCGCGTCGGGGGTGGGGGCGTCGGGACGCCGTCCTCGGGACGGGGCCGTCGGCCCGCCCCGCGGCGTCCGTCACCCGAACATAATGTGCCGGAGGCGATTAGGCCATACTCGCCGGAAGCTCTCAGGCTCCGCGCCATCTGCCCTTATGCACGTTTCATGAAAGCGTCCGGGGCTTGAACGACGGGCGGGAATCCTCAAAAGCACGGATATCCGACTCATTTCGCAGCGTCAGCGAAATGTCGTCCAGGCCCTCCATGAGCCGCCAGCGCGTGTAGTCGTCGACGTCGAACCGCAGCACCACGTCACCGGCGGCGACGGTGCGCGCCTCCAGGTCGACGGTGACCTCCATGCCCGGGTCCTCCTCCAGCAGCTTCCACAGCAGTTCGATGTCGCCCTGCTCCATCCGGCCCGCGAGCAGGCCCGCCTTGCCGGAGTTGCCGCGGAAGATGTCGGCGAAGCGGGAGGACAGGACGACGCGGAAGCCGTAGTCCATGAGCGCCCAGACCGCGTGCTCGCGGGAGGAGCCGGTGCCGAAGTCGGGGCCGGCGACCAGGACGGAGCCGGTGCGGTAGGCATCCTGGTTCAGCACGAAATCGGGGTCGTTCGTGCGCCAGTTGTTGAACAAGCCGTCCTCGAAGCCCGAGCGGGTGACGCGCTTCAGGTACACGGCCGGGATGATCTGGTCCGTGTCGACGTTCGAGCGCCGCAACGGCACCCCGACGCCGGTGTAGGTGGTGAACTTCTCCATGATCGATGTCCTTTCCGGGGTGCGGGCCTAGACGCCGACCGGCTCAGTGGCCGGATCCAGGTCGGCGGGGGACGCGAGGTGGCCGGCGACGGCCGTGGCCGCGGCGACGGCGGGGCTGACCAGGTGAGTGCGGCCGCCCTTGCCCTGGCGGCCCTCGAAGTTGCGGTTCGAGGTGGACGCGCAGCGCTGGCCCGGGGTCAGCTGATCCGGATTCATGCCCAGGCACATGGAGCAGCCGGGCATGCGGAACTCGGCGCCGGCGGCGGAGATGACGTCCGCCAGGCCCTCCTCCTCCGCGAGCTGCCGGACACGAGCAGAGCCGGGGACGACGAGCATGCGCACGCCGTCGGCGATGCGGCGGCCGCGCAGGACCTCGGCGACGGAGCGCAGGTCCTCGATGCGGCCGTTAGTGCAGGAGCCGACGAAGACGACGTCGACGCCGATCTCGCGCATCGGGGTGCCGGGCTCGAGGTCCATGTACTCCAGGGCGCGCTCGGCGGCGATGCGGTCGGCCTCGTCGGTGAAGTACTCCGGGAACGGGACCTCGTCACCCAGGGCGACGCCCTGGCCGGGGTTGGTGCCCCAGGTGACGAACGGGGTCAGCGCGGAGCCGTCGATGTCGACGACGGTGTCGAACTCGGCGTCGTCGTCGGTGCGCAGGGAGTCCCAGTACTCGACGGCGCGGTCCCACTCCTCGCCCTGCGGGGCGTGGGGGCGGCCCCTGAGGTAGTCGTACGTCGTCTGGTCCGGGGCGATCATGCCCGCGCGGGCACCGGCCTCGATGGACATGTTGCAGATGGTCATCCGCGCCTCCATCGACAGCTTCTCGATGGCCTCGCCGCGGTACTCGATGACGTGGCCCTGGCCGCCGCCGGTGCCGATCTTGGCGATGATGGCCAGGATCAGGTCCTTCGACGTCACGCCGGGCTGCAGCTCGCCGGAGACGTTGACCGCCATGGTCTTGAACGGCTTGAGGGGCAGCGTCTGCGTGGCCAGCACGTGTTCGACCTCGGAGGTGCCGATGCCGAACGCCATCGCGCCGAACGCGCCATGGGTGGCGGTGTGGGAGTCGCCGCAGACGACGGTCGTGCCCGGCTGGGTCAGGCCCAGCTGCGGGCCGACGACGTGGACGATGCCCTGCTCGATGTCGCCCATCGGGTGCAGGCGGATGCCGAACTCCTCGGCGTTCTGCCGCAGCGTTGCGATCTGGGTGCGCGACGTCGGCTCGGCGATGAGGTTGATGGCACCGCCGGCGATGCCGGTGTCGGTCGGGACGTTGTGGTCCTCCGTGGCGATGGTCAGGTCCGGGCGGCGGACCTGGCGGCCGGCGAGGCGGAGGCCGTCGAACGCCTGCGGGGACGTCACCTCGTGCAGCAGGTGGAGGTCGATGTAGATGAGATCGGGCTCGCCGTTCTCACCCTGCGTGACGACGTGATCGCGCCACACCTTCTCGGCGAGCGTCTTGGGGGCCGCGTCAGCGGAGCTCATGGGTCACCTCGTGGTTGGTCGGACTGGGCTGGGCCATGCCGGGGCCGGGTCGGCCGGCACGGCGGGCATCGCCGTCATCGGGGCCATCGGGAGCGGGGCGGCGGCCGCGCCGGGCTCCGCGCGGGGGCCGGGCGGGTGACGTCGCAACGCAACCCCATATCCCAGATTATGGGATGCTAGTATCATGGCATGAGACAGACTAGCACACGGGGCGACGCCCCCGAATCGGCCCCCGCCGGCGCCGGAGCCCCCGCCAGCGGCATCAAGGTGCTCGACCGATCGGTGCTGATCCTCACCACCGTCGCCGACGGCCCGTGCACACTCACGGAGCTGTGCGACCGCACCGGCCTGCCCCGCGCCACCGCCCACCGACTGGCGACGGCGCTCGAGGTCCACCGCCTGCTCGCGCGCACGCCCGACGGCCAGTGGACCGCCGGCCCGGGGCTCGCGGATCTCACGCCGGTCGCCTCGGATCTGCTTGCCGACGCCGCCGCCCATGTCCTGCCCAAGCTCATGGAGACGTCGGGCGAGTCGGTCCAGATCTACCGCCTCACCGGCGACACCCGCACGTGCATCGCGTCGCTCGAGCCGGCCTCGGGCCTGCGCAACACCGTGCCCGTCGGCTCGCGGATGCCGCTGACCGCCGGCTCCGCCGCCCACGTGTTCCTGGCCTACGGGCCCGAGTCCCTGGCCGCGCACATCCTGCCCGGCGCCGACTTCGACGAGGCCGAGCTCGCCCGTGTCCGCGAGCAGGGCTGGGCCGAGTCCGTCGGCGAGCGCGACGCGGCGCTGGCGTCCATCTCCGCGCCCGTCTTCGACCCGTCCGGCGAGATGACCGCGGTGCTCAGCATCTCCGGGCCCGTCGAGCACCTCACGCCGTCGCCGTACCGGGCGTGGGGCGCCGAGGTCCTCGCCGCCGCGCGCGACATGGGGGCCCGGCTGTAGCTCCGGGGCTGTAGCTCCGGGGCGTGGGGCGCGCGGGGCGCGGGGCGGGCACGCGTTCCCGCTTACCCCGCGCACCGGCTACACCGCGGACGGCGGAATGAGGCCTCCGAATGAGGGGTTAACGTGCTTTAGCGGGAGGAACGGGTCAACGACGGCCGGGAAAACGGCCGATTGGTGACCCGTTCCTCCCGCTAAAGGGCGTTAACCCCCCCCGCGGTGCGCCGGGCCGCCCCCGGGCAGGCCGGGGGTGCGACCGGCACGGGCCTGGCCCGGACACGGATGGGGGCGGGCGCGCCCCACCCCTTCACGCCCGGGCGGACGCGCGGCGGTCCGTCAGCACGGCGGCCAGGACGCCAAGGGCGACCAGGCAGATGGTCGGGCCGAGCGCCATCCAGGGGGCGCGGGTGAGGTAGCCGGTGGCCTCGTTGAGCACGACGCCCCACTCCGGGCTGTCGTGAACGGCGCCGACGCCCAGGAACCCGAGCGCCGCAAGCGCCAGCGCGTTGTGGGCGATGCGGCCGACGGCGTGCCGCACGGTCGCGGGCACCGTGACGGGCAGGACGTGGTGGCGCAGCAGGTGCCACCTCGACGCACCCATGACCTCGGCGTAGCGGTGGTGGCCGGTGCTGCGGGCCTCCTCCGCGACGGCGGCGCAGTGGGCGGCCAGCGGAATCCAGCCGCCGAGGACGACGGCGATGGCCGCGGTCCATGTCGACGCCCCGAAGACGCCGGCGAGGATGAGGCCGATGAGGATGGACGGCATGGCGTTGAGGGCCTCGCCGACCTGCTGCACCCACCGCCCCATGTGGCCGAGGACAACCCCCAGCACGGCGCACACGGCCGTCACGAGGACGGCGACGCCGATGGAGTACAGGGCGCCGTCGGCAAGCCGCGCCCACAGATCGCGACCGAGCTGATCCGTGCCCAGGGGGTGCCCGGCGGACGCGCCGGCGAGCCTGTCTGCCGGGTCGATCGACGCGTCGCGGAACAGCCCGGCGAACACCAGGACCAGCGGCATGAGCGCGATCCACGCCCAGGCCGCCGACGGCCCCCGCGACGGCGCCCGAGCGCCCGCGACGCCCGCGACGTCGCCGTCCAGCGGCGCGAGCAGCCACCGGCGCAGGAAATGCGTGAGCAGCCCGACGATGGCGCCGAGGACCAGCACGATGGTCACGGCGGCCTGGATGACCGGGATGTCCTGGTCCCGGGCGGCGGCGACGACGGTGCGTCCGAAGCCCGGGATGTTGTAGGTGACCTCGACCGCCGCCGTCGCGGTGACGGTGCCGGCGAAGTACAGCGCCAGCAGCGGGATGGTCGGGATGAACGCGCGGCCGAGCAGGTGCCGGGCGATGGTGCGCGGCGCGACGCCGTTGATGCGCCAGGACTCGACCCACGCTTCACCGCACGCCGCGTCGGCGGAGATGAGCAGCACGCGGCCGTACATGCCGCCGGCGGCGACGGCCAGCGCGATGACCGGCAGCACCATGTGCATCGGCCCGGCAAACCCGGAGACGGGGAACCACCCGAGTTGCAGGGCGAACACCCACATGAGCACGACGGCCAGCACGAAGTCGGGCAGCGCGGACAGCCCGGCGAGGATGGTCGCCGCCGCTCCCCCGGGCCGGCGCCCGTGGGCCGCCGCGGTGAGGCGGGGCGCGACGACGGCCGCGGCGATGAGGGTCGACACGATGAGCGAGACGACGGTGAGCGACACCGAGATGCCCAGACCCCCGACGGCGGCGCCCATCGCGGACTGGCCCTGGTCGACCCAGGACGGGCCGAAGTCGCCGCGCAGGGGGCCGGTGAACCACCCGGCGAGGGACTCCCACGGGGTTGCGGGCAGGTCGAAGCCCTCACGGATGCGGGCCAGCAGCTCGGGGGTCGCCTCGCGCTCGGCCTGGCGGGCGCGCAGGACCGACAGGGCGGGTTCGCGGCCGGTGAACCACGGGAGCATCGTCGTCAGCAGGGAGCCGACGAGGACGGCGCCGACGGCGACGGCGACGGGCCCGGCGCCGGCCCGGATCCGCGTGCCCGTCATGACCGCGCGGTCTCCACGGTCACGAAGTAGCGCTCCATCGGGTCGAGGTGGACGTCCTTCACGTCGCGCGTGCCGACGTGGGAATGCTCGAAGCTGATGGGCACGACGACGCCGGAGGCGACGAGCTCTCCGGCGATCTCGGCGGCGCGGCGCAGGCGGCCCTCGTCGTCGCCGAGCCCCGCGGCCTCCTTGATGCGGGCGTCGACGGCAGGGTCGCAGTGGCGGGACAGGTTGTAGCCGCCGTCGCAGGAGTAGTCGGACTCCAGGTAGGCGACGGGGTCGGAGGCGCCGATCATGTAGTTGCGGGAGCCGATGACGGCGTCGAATTCGCCGTTCATGAGCTGCGGCTCGAGAGCCTCGAACTCACCGGTGACGACCTCGACGTCGAAGCCGGCGGCGCGCAGCTGCTCGGCGACGACGGAGGCGACCTCGGGCAGCTCGGGGCGGTCGGTCCAGGTGGCCAGGCGGACGGTGCCGCGGCCCTCGCCGTGTGCGGCGAGCGGCTTCGGGTCGATGTCGGCCCACTTCTGCTCGGGGTTGAAGACGTGGCCGTCGGCGGCGGTGGCGTGGCCCTCGTAGATGGTGTCGACGATGAGGCCCTCGTCGATGGCGTCGGCGGCGACGGTGCGCATGGCCTCGTCGGCGAAGATGCCCTTCGAGGTGTTGAGGTTGAGCAGGACACCGCGGGTCAAGGTGTCCTCATTGACATCGGCGTCGCCAAGGTCGGCGAGCTGGGCGACGGGCAGGGCCTGGGCGATGTTGACGTCGCCGGCGCGCAGGGCGTTGGCGCGGGTGCCGGCCTCGGGCATGAAGGTGACGTCGAGGCCCGCGGCACCGGGCTCGCCGCCCCAGTAGTCGGTGTTGGCGTCGGCGGTGAAGCCGTTCGCGCCGTCGACCGCGACGATCTTGTAAGGGCCCGTGCCGTGGCCGACGGGGTCGGGGTTCTCCCCGCCGTAGGCGGCCTCGGAGAGGATGACGGTGCCGGGGTCGGTGAAGCGGCGCACCAGGATCGGATCGTCGACGTCGGTGGTGACGGTGAGCTCGCGGTCACCCGTGGCCTCGAAGGTGAACTCGGCGTCGCCGAGGCCCTCGGGGCGGGTGGCGGACTCCGCGGCGTTGCGCAGCGCGGTGGCGGCGGCCTCGGCGGTGAGCTCGGTGCCGTCGTGGAAGGTGACGCCCTCGCGGAGGGTGAACACGGCGGTGCGCTCGTCGGGGGTCTCCCAGCTCTCGGCGAGGGCGGGGACGACCTTCGCGTCCTCGTCGACGTTGACCAGGGTCTCCGCGACGCCGGTGCGCGTGTTGATGAGCGCGTCGTCCGAGTACGGCGACAACGAGGCGACGGGCTGGAACGCCATGGCGAAGCCGATGCGCTCGGAGGCGTCGCCGGAGCCCTCCGCGCCCTGCGTGAAGCAGCCGCCGAGGGTGAGGGCGGTGCCGGCCGCGACCGCGATGGCGGCGGCCCGGCGGACCCGGGTGCTGGTGGGGATCATTCGGTGTCTCCTGTCGGTCGGGTTGAGGGGGAGGAAGCTCGTGCGGCGGTCGTGCCCGCGGCGGGCGCGGAGTGGCGGCCGTCGTGCGCGGCGCGGGGGTCGCCGCGTGCCGCGTCGCGTGACGACGTCCCGGGCGCTGTCCCGGCGTGGCGCAGCGCAATGCGGCGCAGGCCGGCGGCGGAGGCGCACAGGAGCACGGCCATGACGGTCCACGGCAGCGCGGCGGCGGGGCCGGGAGTCGCGGCGGCGTCGAGCAGGTCGCCGAGGATGGTGGAGACGACGAGCACGGCCAGGCCGCCGGCGGTGTTGAGGAAGCCGTAGTAGCTGCCCAGGTCCCGGTTGCCGCCGATGTCCCCGACAAGATCGCGGGCGACGGGCACGGCGATCATGTCGCCGAGGTTGAGCAGCAGGACGAACAGCAGGGCGGGCAGCAGCGCGACGGCGCCGGACAGGTCGAAGGGCGCGGCAACGGCGACGACGGCGAAGGACAGCGCCATCGCGCCGAATCCGGCGGTGAGCGCCGCGGGGGCGCCGGCGGCGGCCGCCCGCCGGTGGACGGGGCCCTGCAGCGCGATGCCCCAGATGGAGGCGACGGCGAAGAACCAGCCGAGCAGGGCGTCGGAGCCGGTGGCGCGGCGCAGCTCCACGGGCAGCGCAAGGTAGAGCTGGTTGTGGGCGACCAGGTACGTCGAGTACAGGGCGGCGAAGCCCAGGAAGGTGCGGTTGCGCAGGACGGCGCCCCACGACGCGAGCACGGAGGCGGGGCGGACGGGGCCCGCGCCACCCTCCGGCACGCCCGGGTCGGCGCCGGCGCCGCGCCCGATGCGGCTGCGCGACAGCATGACGGCGTGGGTGGCGAAGATGACGGCGAAGACGGCGGCGCCGGCCAGGCACACGGCCGTGAATCCGACGGGGATGAGCGCGGCGCCGAGGACCGGGCCGACGAGCACGCCGATGCGCGACCACGCCGCGTCGAGGGCGAAGATGCGCGAGCGGGTGTCGCGTCCGGCGCGCTCCAGGTGCAGCCCCTCCATCGCCAGGGTCGACTCGACCGCGGGCGAGAACAGGGCCGCGGCGAAGCCGATGAGCACGACGCCGACGACCATCGTCGTCACGCCCTGCGCCATGCCGGCGACGAGGAAGCCCGCGATGCGCAGGGCGACGCCGACGAGGAGGATCGGCCGGGGGCCGAAGCGGTCCGACAGGCCGCCGCCAAGGAAGAACAGGCCCTGCTGGCTGAACGTGCGCAGGCCGAGCACCAGGCCGATGGCCGCGCCGGACGCGCCGAGCGTGCCGGCCATTTGGACGGCGATGAACGGCACGACCAGGTAGAAGCCGATGTTGAACAGCATCTGCGTCAACAGCAGCACCTGGACCGGGGCGGGCAGCCCCCTCATGCTCACGGGGCGAGCTCCCGGGCCGCGTCGGCGAGCAGGCGGGTGGCCCCGTGCGCCGGGTCGTCGAGAAGCTCCACCGGGCCGGACTCCACGCAGCGGCCGGCGTCGAGGACGGCGACGTGGTCGCAGAAGGACCGGACCGTCGGCAGATCGTGGGTGACCAGGACGACGGTGGCCTCGGCGGCGGCGAGCGTGCGCTCCAGCAGCTCGCGGGTGGCGCGGTCCAGGGCGGAGAACGCCTCGTCCGCGATGATGAGGCCCGGCCGGGCGACGAGGGCCCGGGCGACGGCGACGCGCTGGCGCTGGCCGCCGGACAGCTCGCCCGGGCGACGGTCCAGCAGCGACGCGTCGAGGCCGAGCGAGGCGAACAGCTCCGGCAGGCGTCCGGCGGCGGCCGAGGCGGCGGCCCCTCCCCCGGCGATGAGCACGGGCTCCAGGACACAGTCACGCACCGGCATGGACGGCATGAGCGAGCTGCCCGGGTCCTGCGGGATATAGCCGATGGCGCCGGCGGGGCGCTCGATCGACCCGCGGTCGGGGGTGAGCATCCCGGTCATGACGGAGATGAGCGTCGTCTTGCCGGCGCCGGAGCGGCCGACGACGCCGAGGCGCGCGCCGTCCGGGACCGTGAACGTCACACCCTCGAGGCGGCCGTCGACGGTGATGTCATCGCAGGTCAGCATGATCCACCTCCGTGATGGTCCCGGCCTCGACGCGCAGGTGCCGGTCGGCGACGCGGCGGGCGACGCCCGGGTTGTGCGTGGAGACGACGACGGCGGCGCCCGTGCGTTCCGACGCTGCGACGAGAGCGTCGGCGACGGCGAGCGTCGCGATGGGGTCGAGCGACGATGTCGGCTCGTCGGCGAGGATGACGTCGGGGTCACGGGACAGCGCGCACGCGATGGCGACACGCTGGCGCTGGCCGCCCGACAGGCGCAGCGGATGGCGGCGGGCCTGCTCGTCGGTGATGCCGCAGGCGCGCAGGGCCTCATCGGCGCGCTCAGCGGAACCGGCGGCCAGCTGGACCTGGCGGCGGCAGCGCACCAGCGGGTTGAGCGAGCCCAGGGAGTCCTGGGCGACGAAGCCGACGGTGCCGTCGCGGCGCACCGTGCCCTCGACGACCAGCGGCTCGCAGACGAGGCCGGCGAGCAGGCGCAGCAGCGTCGTCTTGCCGGAGCCCGACAGGCCCGTGATGGAGATGCGCTCCCCGCGGCGGACGACGAGCTCAGGGATGGCGAGGAGGGTCGTCTCCCCTGCCGTCACCGCGGCATCCGTGACGTGGATGCACTCGGGTCCGGTGTCTGTCATCGGCACCTCCTCAGGAGCGGTCGGCCGCCGGCGGCGGTTCCGGCGCACAACGGGCCCCGTCCGTGACGCCCGGCGGGACTATCTCGCCTGAAGACCGTAATGGAAACACGTTTTCAACACCACATCGGGCCGGTGCGGCACCATGCCGGGACGCATCCCACCCCACCTGCGCATTTGCGCAATTCCGCGATGATGGGTGGCGTGCCCGGCCAAGCCGCGCGTCCGGTCAGCCGCGCGTCCGGTCAGCAGCGGGGTGCCGCGGAGGTTCACCCGCGGTCGGGCCGGGCGCGGCGCCCCATGTTCACCAGGCAGCCGAGGAGCAGGATGACGGCAGCGGCGTCGATGACGAATCCGATGATGGCGCCGGCGGCCAGCACCTCGCCCGTCGCGTCGCCGACGTGGGTGGCGAACAGCTGGAAGTCGACGTTGGCGTGCCACAGCGCCAAGGCGGCGAGGCTGCGGGTCTCCAGATAGACGATGCCGGCGAACAGGCCGACGGGGATGGCGAGCAGCGACTGGTTCAGCGCATCGGCGGGCGCCATGCCAGCGGACACGTTGGTCATGTGCATGAACCCGAACAGCAGCGCCGAGGCCAGGAGGAATGCCAGCTTCGAGCGACGCGACTCCCCGGCGCGGTCGAGGATGAACTTGCGGTACAGGCCCTCCTCGCCGAACCCGATGAGCAGGGAGAGGACGAGCGCGCCGACAAGCATCGGATGGAATATGCCGCGCGCGCCGGTCTCGATGAACACCGAGGCCATCGCCGCGATGACCGCGATGACGAGGATGCGCTGCGTCCACGCGACGACGGGTCCGAGCGGCCGCGCCGGCGTCTCCCGCTCGCGGAACCCGGAGGGCCACGGGCGGTGGCCGGCGAAGTGGCGCCGCTGGATGAACCAGACCCAGACGGCAGTGACGACCATGTGCGGGATGCCCCACCAGAGGATGCGCGGGTCGGTGTAGCCGATGCCGTTGCGGTGAAG
>JAEWGK010000116.1 GCA_023388385.1 Actinomycetes bacterium
CCGATGCCCTTCTCGTAGATCGGCGTGCGGAACCCGGCGACGACGCCGCGCACGTCGTGGAAGTCGACGCTCGCGTCGTCGCCGGTCGATTCGACCATGCGCCGGTACGGCTTCTCCTGCTTCACGACGGTCCTCGTCCTCACCTCCTCGAACAGCCCCGTGATGCGGAGGGCGTACATGTAGTTCTGCGAGGGGATGAGGGAGTCGATGAATGGGGTGACCTCCGAGCGGGTCATGGCCTTCGGCGTCTCGCGGGTGATGTGCGGGACGAAGTTCGTGACCACCGTGTACGGGCTGCGCTGCGACATGTCCGCACGGGTGGCGGAGCCGTCGCCGCGCAGCTGCCAGCAGACCCCGTCGATGATGATCATCTCGCCGTCCAGGCCGTCGAACGTGCCCAGGCCGAAGTTGCCGTGGCCGAGCAGCTCGCCGACGGACATCTCGCCGTCGTAGATGCCGTCGAGCAGGGCGCTCATCAGCGAGTTCTGGAAGAAGGTGTGGCGCAGCACGGGCAGGTCGGTCATGCGGCCAGGATACCGGCGGGCCCGCTGCCGGGAACCGGGCGTTCGGTTACCTACGAACTCATCGGACGGTGATGCTCTGGGCCGGACCCGCACCCGCCACCGGTGGGAGGGCGGGTTGTGAGGATTTTTAAAAAAACGGGGCATTTTTTAAAAATGACCCCGTTTTTCACAATGACTTCGCCGCACGTCACCCCACGCGGCACTACCGCAGGCTGCGGTAGACGTCGACCGTCTGCTGGGCGATGGTCTCCCAGCTGAAGACGTCGATGGCGCGCTGCTTGCCGCGTTCGCCGAACTCCCTGGCCGTGGCGCGGTCGGCGACCATGGCGTTGACGGCCTCGGCGATGGAGCGCTCGAAGGCCTCCGGGTCGTTCTCGTCGTAGTGGACCAGCGTGCCGGTCTCGCCGTCGACGACGACCTCGGGGATGCCTCCGACGTCAGAGGCGACGACGGCGGTGCCGCATGCCATGGCCTCGAGGTTCACGATGCCCAGCGGCTCGTAGATGGACGGGCACACGAAGGTGTCGGCCGCAGTGAGGATCTCCTGCAGCTTCTCCTTCGGCAGCATCTCCTGCACCCAGATGATGCCGTCGCGCTCGGCCTGCAGATCCTTGACCAGCTGCTCGGTCTCCGCGGCGATCTCCGGGGTGTCCGGCGCGCCGGCGCACAGCACCAGCTGGACCTCCGGGTCGAAGTGCGACGCGGCCTTGACCAGGTGGGGGACGCCCTTCTGGCGCGTGATGCGGCCGACGAACGCCGCGATCGGGCGGGACGGGTCGACGCCGTAGTCCTTCAGCACGGACCAGCCGTTGGCCTCCTCCGACTCCTCCCACGTCGGACGCGGGCGCCACAGCTGCGTGTCGATGCCGTTCAGCACCACGTGCACGCGGGACTCGTCGATGCGGGGGTAGGCGTCCAGGATGGCGCCCTTCATGCCGCGCGACACCGCGATGACGGCGTCCGCGTATTCCATGGTGTTCTTCTCCGACCAGGAGGAGACGTCGTAGCCGCCGCCCAGCTGCTCGCGCTTCCACGGCCGGTGCGGCTCCAGCGAATGGGCCGTGGCGACGTGCGGGATGCCGTGCAGCAGACCCGTCAGGTGGCCGCCGAGGCCCGAGTACCAGGTGTGGGAATGGACGACGTCCAGGTCGTCGCCCGTCGACGCGGCCATGCGCAGGCCGGTGGACAGGGTCTTGATGGCGGGGTTGGCGTCCTTCAGCTCGGGGTCGACGCCGTGGACGTACGTGTCCGCCTCGTCGCGCGGGCCGCCCATGCAGTGGACGTCGACGTCGACTCCGTCGAGCCCGCGCATGAAGCGGGTGAGCTCGGTGACGTGCACTCCGGCGCCGCCGTAGATTTCCGGCGGATACTCTCGGGTCATCATCGCAACGTGCATGGGCCCAGCCTATCCGCATTCCGGGGGTGGCGCCGGGCGGGGGAGAGTCCCCCGGGCCCGGCTGTTTCCCATGTGTTTCGAGGCGGGGGGACCTGTCGGGCACACCCGGCGAACCCGGCGAAACGGAAGTAGGTTGGGGGACATGATGAGCAAACGGCATGTCCTGTCCATCGTCCTCGCCGGCGGCGAGGGCAAGCGCCTGTTCCCGCTCACCGCGGACCGTGCGAAGCCCGCCGTGCCCTTCGGCGGCTCCTACCGGCTGATCGACTTCGTCCTGTCCAACCTGGTCAACGCCGGATTCACGAAGGTTTGCGTGCTGACCCAGTACAAGTCGCACTCCCTCGACCGCCACATCTCCCAGGCGTGGCAGCTGTCCGGCATCACCGGCCAGTACGTGACCCCGGTCCCGGCGCAGCAGCGACTGGGCAAGCGCTGGTTCACAGGCTCCGCCGACGCCATCCTGCAGTCCCTCAACCTGGTGTACGACGAGGACCCGGAGTACGTCATCGTCTTCGGCGCCGACCACGTCTATCGCATGGACCCGGACCAGATGCTCGACGCCCACATCGCCTCCGGCGCCGGCGTCACCGTCGCCGGCATCCGCGTCCCGCGCCAGGAGGCCACGGCCTTCGGCTGCATCGACTCCGACGAGGACAACAAGATCACCCGCTTCCTGGAGAAGCCCGCCGACCCGCCCGGCACCCCGGACGACCCGGAGGTCACCTTCGCGTCCATGGGCAACTACATCTTCTCCACGAAGACGCTCATCGACGCCATCATCGAGGACTCCAAGAACGAGGACTCCGACCACGACATGGGCGGCGACATCATCCCGCTGCTGGTCGAGCGCGAGCAGGCCTACGTCTACGACTTCAACGACAACGCGGTCCCGGGCCAGACCGAGCGCGATCGCGCCTACTGGCGCGACGTGGGCACCATCGACGCCTTCTATGACGCGAACATGGATCTCATCAGCGTCCACCCGGTGTTCAACCTGTACAACAAGCGCTGGCCGATCCACACGTTCTCCGAGGAGAACCTGCCTCCGGCCAAGTTCGTGCAGGGCGGCATCGCGCAGGCTTCCATGGTCGGCGCCGGCACCATCGTCTCGGGCGGTACGGTGCGCAACTCCGTGGTCTCCTCCAACGTGATCATCGAGGACGGCGCGACCGTCGAGGGCTCCGTCATCTTCCCGGGCGTCCGCATCGGCCGTGGCGCGGTGGTGCGCCGCGCCATCCTGGACAAGAACGTCGTCGTCCCGGACGGCGCCGTCATCGGCGTCGACGTCGAGAAGGATGCCGAGCGCTTCAAGGTCAGCCCCGGCGGCGTCGTGGCCGTCGGCAAGGGCGAGGTCATCTAGCCTTCACCGGCTCCGCCGCGTGGCGACGGGCCCCGCGCTGCGCGACTCCCGCGCGGACGCGGGGCCTTCGCCGTTTCCGGACGGGTGGCGTGTGCGGTCCAGTCGGCCTAGGATGCGAATAGTTATAGGTTACCGGTATTCACTTTCGTGGGGCCCGCCGCGGGTGCCACCTTCCGGGAGCCGCCATGGCGCGCCCTCCCGTGCGGTGGTGGCCCGATGGCGTTCACCGCAATCATCCGGCCGACCACGACAATCGCCTGACTGAAACGGAGACGACATGACCGAGCAGACGACCCCCACCACCACCGGCGCGACCCTGGCGGGCCGCCGCGTCGCCATCCTCGCCGGCCGCGGCGTCGAGCGCGTCGAGCTTGCGGCCCCGGCGGACGCCGTCCGCGCCGCCGGCGGCGAGGTCGTCATCCTCTCCTATGGTCCGGGTGCGGAGGAGGGCCGTTTCCAGTCGATGGAGTCTGACTGGGAGAAGTCCGATGTCTTCGAGGTCGATCGCGCCGCCGCCGATGCCGATCCCGCCGATTACGACGCCCTGGTGTTGCCCGGCGGCACCCTCAACGCGGATGCCGCGCGGATCGACGAGGGAGTGCTCGGCTTTGTCCGCGCCTTCGGCGAGACCGGCCGGCCCATCGCCGCCATCTGCCACGCCCCGTGGATCCTCATCGACGCGGGCATCGCCGCCGGCCGTCGCATGACCAGCTATGTCGCGGTGAAGAACGACCTCATCAACGCCGGTGCGGACTGGTCCGACGAGGAGCTCGTCGTCGACGGCAACCTCATCTCCTCCCGCAACCCGGGCGACCTGGACGCCTTCTGTGCTGCGGTTGTCGACGCCGCCGCGAAGTAGGACGTCCCGGACCACCGCACGGGGACCCGCAACCGGGTCTGAATGCCCCGGGCCGCGCCTCGCCTACAGCTTGCGCAGGACGGCGGCGCCGCGGCCGAGGGGGACGCGGGCGAGGAGGGCGTCGTCAAGCTCCCGGAAGGACTCGTCGGCGGCGGCGATCGCCTGCGCGACCGCCTCGGTCGGCCCGTCGCCGTACGTCATGCCCGCGATGACCAGCACGCCGCCGGGGCCGAGGAGCGGCCAGGCGGCCTCGCGCATGGCGGCGACGTGGTCGGCGGGGACGTCGACGTAGATGAAGTCGTAGTTGCCGGGGGCCAGGCGGCCCATGACCTGGAGCGGCCGGGCCGGCATGAAGCGGTAGCGGCCGGTGCCGATCCCGGCGGCGCGGAAGGCGGAGCGTGCGAGCTTCTGGTGCTCGGTGTCAGGATCGATGCAGGTCAGGTGGCCGTCGACGGGCATCCCGGCGAAGACGTGAAGTCCGACGATGCCGGCCGCCGGCGTGATGGCGATGGCGGCGGGGCCACGACCCTCGGCGCCTCCGGGGGCCCGGACGGTGGCCAGGGAGGTGAGCATGGCCAGCAGCTCGCCGTCGGCGGCGTCGGGGGCGGCGATGCCGTATTCGGTGGCGTCGGCCCGGGCGGAGGAGAGGGCCTCGTCGACGGTCGCGGTGGCGGCGGCGTGCGCGCGGAGGGCGTCGTGGGCGGAAGCGGCGGAGTCGGTCACGTTCCCAATATAGGACGCCCTGACCCGGGCCGACGGCGACCCGCCGGGCCGCGCACCATGCGGGATGTTTTTCTCAGTCGAACTTCAGGCTATGATGATCCACCATCTACCTGGGTAATGGAGGATGTCCGCATGGACGACGACAGGACCGCGGCCCCGGCGACCCCGGAGGCCGGCAACCCCGGCGACGGCGACCCCGACGTCGACGTACGGCCCCTGACCGGTACGGAGGCGTTCGACGCCGGGACGGGCGAGATGCCGTCGTGGGCGGAGCTGGTGGAGCAGCACGCCGACGGCGTCTACCGCCTGGCGTTCCGCCTGACCGGCAACCAGCATGACGCGGAGGATCTGACGCAGGAGACGTTCATGCGCGTCTTCCGCTCGCTGAAGTCGTACCGCCCGGGCACGTTCCAGGGTTGGCTGCACCGCATCACGACCAACCTGTTCCTGGACATGGTCCGCCACCGCAGCACCATCCGGATGGAGGCGCTGCCGGAGGACTACGAGCGGGTGCCGGGCACGGCGCCGACGCCGGAGCAGGTGTACGCGGACACGAACCTGGACCCCGATCTGGACGCGGCGCTGGCGGAGCTGAAGCCCGAGTACCGCGCCGCGGTGGTGCTGTGCGACGTCGTGGGCCTGACGTACGAGGAGATCGCGGAGACCCTCGGCGTGAAGATGGGCACCGTCCGTTCCCGCATCCACCGCGCCCGCTCGCAGCTGCGCGTGTCGCTGGAGCGCGCCGAGCGCCTGCGCGCGGAGGCCGCCGCCGCCGACGCGAAAGTGGGTATGGTCTAGGCCATTGACCGGACCGGACGCGACCGAGGGAGGTGCCCCATGTGGATGTCGAGTGATGGCGCGCACCTGGACGGCCCCGCCCCTCACCCGCATCCGGAGGCGGATCCCGGCCGCGGGGTGTCGCGGGATGACCGGTTTTCCTCCACGGATCACCTGTGCACGGAGGCCGTCGCGGCCTTCGTCGACGGGGAGCTCGCCCCGGCCGCGCACCGCAGGGCGCAGGCCCATCTGATGGAATGCCCGGAGTGCCGCCGCGAGGTGGCGCGGCAGCGCCAGGCCGCCCGGCGGCTGCGGGACTCCGGCGAGCTGCGCGTCCCGGCGGAGCTGCGGCGGCGCCTGGCCTCGTTCGACGAGGATTCGGTGCCGGTCAACGGCCCCGACGCGCGCCACCTGTCCTCGCGCCCGCCGGAGGATCTGACGGCCGTCGTCGAGGGCCTGTGGCGCCAGCTGCGCCGGACGAGCCGAACCGGACAGCGCCAATGACGGGCCACGACGGCTTCCGCCGCCCCGAGGGGGTCGACGGCGGCGTCGACCCGCGGATGCGCGGGCCCGTGCCTGACCGCGACGTCGTGGCGGGCGTGCCCGCGGGCCCCGACGACCGGACGGCCGCGGCGTTCTCGCCCGGCCCCGGCGACGCCCCCGGAGGACTCCAGCCCCATCCCGGCATGGCCGGTGGCCCCGCGGCGGGAGACGGCCGCGGGGACGTGCGGGATCCGTCGTCACGCGACTATGACCCGTGGGCGGACCCCGGCTCCCGCGCGGTGGCCGGCGCCCCCGCCGCCGTGCGGGAGCCGGAGCCGCCGGCGGAGAAGCCCGCCCTGCCGCGCGTCGACGTGCGGGAGGCGGTGTTCGGGCGGGTGATCCCCTGGCGGTACCTGGCGCTCGGTGCGGCCGCCGTGCTGGCGCTGGCCGGCGTGGGCGGGTACGTCGGCGGGCGACTGGGCGGCTGGGACCTGTCGTCGGGCCGCCAGGTGGAGCTCGTGCGGGAGCCGGGAGCCGCGGCGCCGACGGCCATCGGCGAGGTCGCCGACCGCGTCCAGCCCATCGTCGTGTCCATCCAGGTCGGCGACCCGTTCGGGCAGGGCCCGGGCGGCACCGGCTCGGGGTTCGTCATCGACGACCGCGGGCACATCCTGACGAACAACCACGTCATCTCCGCGGCGGCGAACGACCCGGCGGTGCCGGTGCGCGTGCGGTTCGGCACGGCGGGGGAGCCGCGGATGGTGCCGGCGCGCATCGTCGGCCGCGACACCATGACGGACCTGGCGGTGCTCAAGGTCAACGACGTCGCGGGGCTGTCGGTGGCGGTGCTGGGCGACTCGTCGACGGTGCGGGTCGGTGACCAGGTCATCGCGATGGGCTCGCCGCTGGGCCTGGACCGCACGGTGACGGCGGGCATCGTCTCCGCGGTGAACCGGCCGGTGCGGCTGTCGGGCGGGGGCGCGGACACCGACGGCGCCGCCGACGCCATCCAGACCGACGCCTCCATCAATCCCGGCAACTCGGGCGGGCCGCTCGTCGACGCGCGCGGGGCGGTCGTGGGCATCACGACGTCCATCTACACGACCTCCGGCGGCTCCCAGGGCATCGGCTTCGCCGTGCCGGTCAACACGGCGGTGGACGTCGCGGAGCAGCTCATCCTCGAGGGACGCGCGCGGCATCCGGGCATCGGGGCGACGGCCGCGACGGCGACGTCAGGGGATGTCATCGGCGCCCGCCTGGCGACGGTCGTCCCCGGCGGACCCGCCGACGCGTCCGGGCTGCGGGAGGGCGACGTCGTCGTCGGCCTCGGCGGCCGGCCGGTGCGCTCCTCCGACGAGCTCATGGTCGCGGTGTGGAGCGCCGGGGCGGACGCCCCCATCGACGTTCACCTCATCCGCGACGGGCAGCCGCTGACGGTGCCGGTGACGCCCGTGCTGGGGTAGCAGGCGGCGCGGGGTGGGGCGCCGACGTGGACCCGTTCCTGCGCGACCCCGCAACGCGGGCTATGGTGTGGGCGTGTTCTCCAACGTCGGCTGGGGGGAAATCCTCCTCCTCCTCATCGTGGGCCTCATCCTGATCGGCCCCGAGCGCCTCCCGAAGCTCATCCAGGACCTGCGCGTCATGGTCGAGGCGGTGCGTCAGGCGATCTCGAACGCCCGCGAGAGCCTGGACGGGGACTTCAAGGAGGAGTTCGAGGAATTCCGCAAGCCGCTCGGCGAACTCAACGACCTGCGGAAGCTGAACCCGAAGACCGCCATCGCGCGCACGCTCTTCGACAACGACGACACCTATCTCGACCTGCTGTCCGGCAAGCCGATGGCCGGAGGCGGGGCGTCCGGGGCCGCGGCGGCCACCGCCGCGGGCGCAGGCACCGCCCAGCCGAGCCCCGCGCAGCAGCGCGCGCAGGCCTCCGCCGACATGGTCTCCCGCGGCCAGGACGCCGCCCGCGCCCGCCGCGACGCGAACGCCCGGGGCGCCGCTGGGCCGACCGGCCCGGGAGGACGGGACGACGGAGCCTCCGGCGGCGTCAACTGGGTCAGCGACGACGTCCTGTAGCGCGTGCCGTGGGCGCCCGCAGATCCCGCAGGCGCTTCGTCAGCCGATTCCCGTCAGGGCGCGCCGCAGCGTCCGCCCGGATACCGTCAGCCGCGCGGGTCGAGGGACGCGAGGATGTCGGCCGCCGGCGCCTCCGTGCAGCCGCGGTGGCCCTCGCCCGCCCACAGGTTGAGGCCCTCGGGATCGCCGTCGGCTGCGGCCGCCGCCCGGATGGGAGCGGTCAGGTAGTGGACGTGCGGGTACGCGGCCGGGGCGGCGGCGGTGTGCGCGTCCGTGAACGCATTGGCCAGCGCCCGGGCGGGCCGTCCGGTGAAGCACCGGGTCATCACCGTGTCCCGGTCCCCGGCGAGCAGCGCGGCCCGGTGGGCGGGGCGCGTGCCGGCCTCGTCGGCGGTCATGAGGAGCGTGCCGACGGCCACGGCCGCGGCCCCGGCCTCCAGCAGATCGACGACGTCGAAGCGGCAGCAGACACCGCCGGCGGCGATGACCGGCAGGTCCACGGCGGCGGCGACGGCGAGGACGACGTCGGCGGTGGACGCCGTCGGGGCGTCGGCGGCGACGGAGAACGTGGCCTGGTGGCCGCCCGCGCCCGCGCCCTGCGCGATGATGAGGTCGGCGCCGACGTCGGCGGCGGCCCGGGCGTCGTCCGCGTTCGTCACGGTGACGCCGACGGCGGAGCCCGCCAGATGCAGCCTCTCCACGTCGGACACGGAGGGCAGGCCGAAGGTGAAGGTCACGAGGTCGACGGCGCGGGAGGCGTCGGCGAGCAGCGCGAGCTTCTCCTGGTAATGGTCATCCGACCAGCGTGGCAGCGTCGGCAGCTCGACGGCGGGGAACGCCGTCGCGAGGCGGTCGCGGTACTCCGCCCAGCCGCCGGGGGCGTCCTCGCCGGGGACGAAGACGTTGACGCCGAAGGGCTCGGCGCCGGCGAGCTCTCGCGTGGCGTCGACGGCCTCCCCGAGTGCTGCGGGGGAGAGGTAGCCCGCGGCGAGGAGGCCGAGGCCGCCGGCGCGGGAGACGGCGGCGACGAGCTCCGGGGTCGTCGGCCCGCCCGCCATCGGCGCACCGACGAGGGGCAGCGGCCGGCCGAGGGCCCGCGCCAGGGCGGCGCGGTGGTCGGCTGCGGGGGCCGTGGAATCGATCGTGGGTCGCGTATGGCTCATGCGCCCCACCGTAGCCGGGGGCGTGCGCGGGATCGACGGGGGCGGGCGCGCCCTTACTTGCGGGTGACGCCGAGGCCGAGGGACTTGCCCGCCAGGGACTCGCGGCGGACGTAGAGCTTGTCGGCGATGGCGCGCAGCGCGGCACCGGCACCCGAATCCGGCTCGGACAGGACGATCGGCGTGCCGGCGTCGCCGCCCTCGCGGAGGCGGACGTCCAGCGGGACCTGGCCCAGCAGCGGCACCTCGGTGCCCATGATGCGGGTCAGGCGGCGGGCGACGGTCTCGCCACCGCCGGAGCCGAAGATCTCCATCGTCGAGCCGTCGGGCATCTCCATCCACGACATGTTCTCGATGACGCCCGCGATGCGCTGGCGCGTCTGCGCGGTGATGGTGCCGGCGCGCTCCGCGACCTCCGCCGCCGCCATCTGCGGGGTGGTGACGATGAGCAGCTCGGCGTTCGGCACCAGCTGGGAGACGGAGATCGCGACGTCGCCGGTGCCCGGCGGCAGGTCGAAGAGCAGGACGTCGAGGTCGCCCCAGAACACGTCCGCGAGGAACTGCTGGATGGCGCGGTGCAGCATCGGGCCGCGCCACACGACCGGCGCGTTGTCGTCGACGAAGTGGCCGATGGAGATGAGCGAGACGCCGTGGGCCTGCGGCGGCATGATCATGTCGTCGACCTGGTGCGGCTTGTCCATCGAGCCCATCATGTGCGGCACGGAGTGGCCGTAGACGTCGGCGTCGAGCACTCCGACCGCCAGGCCCTTCGCCGCCAGCGCGGCGGCCAGGTTGACCGTCACGGAGGACTTGCCGACGCCGCCCTTGCCGGACGCCACCGCGAACACGCGGGTGGTGCTGTTGGCCTGGGCGAACGGGATGACCGGGTCAGCGGAGGAGCCGCGGACGGCGTCGCGGAACGCCTTGCGCTGCTCGTCGTTCATGACGTCGGTGCCGACGGTGACCGCGCCGACGCCCTCCATGCCCTTCAGCGCCTCCTCGGTGCGCTCGATGAGCGTGTTCTTCATCGGGCATCCGGCGATGGTGAGGTAGATGTCCACCGCGACATCGTTGTTGTCCGCGACGGAGATGGACTTCACCATGCCGATCTCGGTGATAGGGCGCCTGACCTCGGGATCCTCGACCTGGGCGAGGGCGGTCCTGACCTGGGCTTCAGTAATCGTTGACATCGTCATCGAGTCTAGCCCGGTACCCCCGGGGACTTGCACTAACGGTGCCCTTAGTCCCCGGGCCCGGTGTCGCGGCCGTGGCCGTCGTGATGGTCGTGCGGGTGCCCGTGGTCGTCGTGCTCGTAGAGCTTCTCCTCGATGCGGTGCAGCACGTCGGTGAGGTCCTCGAGCTCGCGGCGCAGGTAGTCGCGGGTGACGGCGTCACCGACCGCGGCGCGGACGCCGGCGATCTCGCGGGCCAGGAACTCCGTGTCGGCCTTCGTCTGCGCGGCGCGGCGGCGGTCCTCCGCGGCCAATGCACGGTCGCGGTCCTCCTGCCGGTTCTGCGCCAGCAGGATGAGCGGCGCGGCGTACGCGGCCTGGGTGGAGAACGCCAGGTTGAGGAGGATGAACGGGTAGGGGTCCCAGGACCACGCCCAGCCGCCGACGTTCAGCGCGATCCACGTCACGACGATGATGGTCTGGAACGCCAGGTACTTGCCGGTGCCGAGGAAGCGGGCGACGTCCTCCGCGATGGCGACGAAGCGGTCGCCGTCGAAGTCGAACAGCTTCCGCCGCTTCGTGCCGGTGACCGGCGTGGCCAGGTCGAGCCGGCCCTCGTGGGAGCGGCGCTCGTCGATGTGATCAGCCATGGTGCGGGTCCTCCTCGCCGGGTCGGATGCCGTCCTCGCGCCAGTCCTCCGGCAGCATGTGGTCCAACAGGTCGTCGACGGCGATCGCGCCGAGCAGGTGGCGCTGGTCATCCAGCACCGGGCCGCACACCAGGTTGTAGGTGGCGAAGTAGCGGGCGGCCGTGCCGTGGTCGTCGTCCGGGTGCAGCGGCGGCAGGTCGGGGTCCAGGATGCCGCCGATCTGCGTCGACGGCGGCTCCCGCAGGAGCTTCTGCAGGTGGACGCAGCCCAGGTACTTGCCGGTCGGCGTCGCCGTCGGGGGCCTGACGACGAAGACCATCGACGCCAGCGACGCAGGCAGCTGCGGATCGCGGCAGCGCGCCAGCGCCTCGGCGACGGTGGTCGTCGGCTGCAGGATGAGCGGCTCCGAGGTCATGAGGCCGCCGACGGAGTCCGGTGCGTGGTCCATGAGGCGGCGCAGGGTCTGCGACTCCTCCGGGGCCATGAGCTCCAGCAGGACGTCGGCGCGGTCGGTGTCCAGCTCGTGGAGGAGGTCCGCGGCGTCGTCCGGGTCCATCTCCTCCAGGATGTCGGCAGCGCGCTCGATGGTGAGGTCCTCCAGCAGCTCGGTCTGATCGTCGTCAGGCAGCTCCTGGATGATGTCGGCCAGGAGGACGTCGTCAAGCGCGGCGGCGATCCGCCGCCTGCGTTCCGGCGGCAGCTCGCCCATCGTGTGCGCGACGTCGGCCGGGCGCATCTCGTGGAACTCGGCGATGAGCTCCGCGTCGCCGCCGGCCGGGCCCGCCTCCGCGCCGAGGCCCTTCACGTGGTTCCACTCGACCTCGGTGACGGTGCGGCGGCCGCGCAGGCCCTTCTTCGGGCCGAGCACCGCGACGCGGGACGCGACCCAGTCGCGGGTGCGGGTGCGCTCCAGCTCCAGGTCGGTGATCTCCTGGGGGACGCCGTGGAGGTGCTCCAGGTCCGGGTCGTCGACCTGCACCTTCGCGCCGACGAGGTCGCCGATGACGGTCATCTCGCCGGGGCGGGTGCGGAACTGGCGCATCGACACGGTGGAGGTGGCCAGCAGCACCTCGTGTGGTTCGAAGGCGGCGACGCGGAGGATGGGGAGGAACACGCGGCGCTTGTCCGTCATCTGCACCACCAGCCCCAGCGCGCGGGTCGGCGCGCCGGAGGGGCGGAGGCGGATGACGACGTCGCGGACGCGGCCGATGGTGTCGCCGTCGGGGTTGCGCACCGGCATTCCGGCCAGTCTGCCGACGTACACGCGGGGAATCGTCATGAGGGAAATGGTACGGGGGTGATTCCGCGCACGCCGGACGGGGCGGCGATCACAGCCACTTGTTGCGGCGCAGCAGCCAGACCAGCACGGCGACGATTATCACCATGATGGCCAGCATGCAGAAATAGCCCCAGCGCCAGTGCAGCTCCGGCATGTAGTCGAAGTTCATGCCGTAGATGCCCGCCAGCGCCGTCGGTACCGCCAGGATGGCCGCGTACGCGGAGATGGTGCGCATGTCGGTGTTCTGCTGCAGCGAGATCTTCACCGCCGCGGCGTCGATCAGGGACGACAGGCGCGAGTCGAAGCTCGTGACCAGGTCGGCGGCGACAAGCTGGTGGTCCAGGACGTCGCCCAGGTAGCGGCGGACCTGCTTCGGCATGAGCGGGGCGCGCAGCTCCAGCAGGCGCTTCAGCGCCGTCGTCAGCGGCGCGATGGCGTGGCGCATCTCCAGGATCTCGCGCTTGAGGATGTAGATGTCCTCGATGTCCGTCACGTCCGTCGGGCGGAAGACGTCGTCCTCCATGTCCTCGACCTCGTCCTCCAGCATCTTCGCGACGCGGAGGTAGTTGTCGACGATCATGTCGGTCAGCGCCCACAGCACGCCCGATGGGCCCGGGCGGATGAGGTCCGGATCCGCCTCGACGCGCTCCTGCAGCCGCACGATGTCGGTTTTCCCGACGCTCTGGCGGATCGTGATGATGAAGTCCTGGCCCACCACCATCAGCAGCTGGCCGGAGCGGATCTTCTCGTTCTCGTCGCCGCCGAGGCCCCCCTCCGAGTACTCGATGGACCGGAGCACGAAGACCAGGTGGTCGTCGTGGACCTCGACCTTCGGGCGCTGGCGCAGCGTCGTCGCGTCCTCCACGGTCAGCTTGTGGAGGCCGTAGACCTCAGCGACCGCGTCCATCTGCGTCGGGTTCGGACGGGCGAGCGACAGCCATACGAAGCCCTCCCCGCGCTCCCGGACGTAGCGCAGAGCACTGCGATGGTCGAAGTTCCCCGGGATGCGCCGGCCGTCGACGTAGACGGAGCAGTCGCGCGTCGCCTCGGACACGTGTCGCGGCGTGGGGAACATTCCGTGGACTCCTCGGTGGGCTCGGGGACCGGGCCGGTAGCCTGGACGGCGACGGGCCGGCGCGGACGCCGGCCGCAGGACGGTTCCGGCCGCCGCGATCCCGCCGGGCGGGGTTGCCGCGGCCGGGGGAAAGGCGGGTGGCCGGTGACGCGGGCGATGCAGTCGGGCGGACCGGAGGGGCGCGGGCGCCGGTCGGTGGACCGCCATATCCTACGACATCGCCGCGTGCTCGCCACGGTGCTGTCGGTTTTCGCCCTCGGCGCCGCGGGCTGCTCGGCCCAGGCGTCCCGGCTGGACGCGAGTTTCGAGCCGGAGCCGGTCGTGCCCGCGGTGCAGGAGGCCCCGGTCGTCGTCGCCGCCGACGGCGCGTTCCCGGAGCAGGTCGCGCTCGCGGAGGTCTATGCCGGCGGGTTCGCCCGCATCGGCCGGCCTGCATCGACGCGGCTGGACGTGCCGATGGCGATGCGCGTCGACGCCGTCCGCTCCGGCACCGCGACCATGTCCTTCGGCTGCACGGGCGAGCTGCTGACCCTCATGGATCCCGCTGGGGCCCGCCGTCTGGCGATGGAGTACCAGGCCGACGACGACCCCGGCAAGGCCTCGTCGCCCGAGTGGCGCGATCGTGTCTACGGGGCCATGTCCGCCGCGCTGCCCGCCGAGATCATGGCCACGGATCCGTCGAATGCGCAGGCCTGCGGGGATGACACGGCCCCCGTCATCGGCCCCGGCTCCACGGACGCCGAGGTTGCCGCCGCCCTGCCCCGGCACCTCGTGCCCTTCTACGCGAAGCCCGCCCTGGACCGCCGCGCACGCGTGGAGGTGCTCAACCGCATCGCCGGCTCCATCTCCACCGACGAGGTGAGGGAGCTCGCCCGCTCCGCCGGCGTGCCCGGCGGGGTCGACGCCGCGGACCTCGCCCGGGAGTGGCTGACCACCAGCCGCTTCGCCACGGGCTGACCCGGCCAGGGAATCCGGCGGGCGGGGAGGCCGGGCAGGGGCGTCGCACGGCACGGCGCTCCGATCCCGGCTGCGTCACCCCCGTCGGTGCGCGCGATCCCGGTGCAGCGACCCGCCCGTGGTTTGCGCACCTGCGAAAATGTGTGCACGGGTGGCCGGGGATGGTGGCGCATCGCCGGCAGCGGGGGTGAAAAGGCAAGCCAACGTCAACTACCTTAAGAGGGCCTATTTTCATCGTGATAGGGTGTCGGCTATGACGTTCGGGCCCGAGACCACCACGAATCTTTGCCGTTCCGACGTGCACGAGGAACACCAGCGCACGGACATCGGGGAGGCGTCGCCGTACATCGACGCCGCGGTCGAGGTCTTCTCCATGCTGGCGGACCCGACGCGCGTGCGAATCGTGCTCATCCTCCGCGAGGGCGAACTGCCGGTCGGTGAGCTGGCGAAGCGCGTCGGCAAGACCCCGACCAGCGTCTCCCAGCACCTGGCGAAGTTGCGCATGGCCCGCATGGTCGCCGCCCGCCAGGAGGGCACGCGCGTGTTTTACCGGCTTCTCGACGCGCATGCCTCCGAACTTGTCGTCCAGGCCCTCTACCAGGCCGAGCACACCGTCGACGAGTCCTTCCCGCCGCACGCGCGCTAGCGGGGCAGTGCCGCAAAGGCCGCGATGAGCCGATCCGACCGGAATGCCTTGGCGATGAGGGCCGCGGAACCGGGGGCGGCCCCGATGGCCAGCAGGGCGGCGTCGCGGGCGGAGACGGCCGGGTTCACCCGTTGTCCGCCCCCGTCGTGGCGAAGCAGCACTGCAGTGGCCGCGGTTATGCACGACGGGTTCGTGCGGGCGACGATACCGCTGGCCGACACCGGCATGCCGGCCAGCACGTAGCAGGCGACGGCCCGTTCGATGGCCGCCTCCCGGAACGGCCCCGGGGCATCGGGGGTCCAGGTGAGCGTGTCGACGAGATTTTCGACCTGCGCTGCGACCATGTCCCGCTTCAGCGCCGTCATGGCCTCGAGCAACTGCACAGTCTCGAGGCCCACCGGCGACGTCGGAGTCAACTCGTGAACCGCCAGCTCATCGACCGCCGGTTGCGGGTCCCCGGCCAGCCATGGGTCCGCGTTCCGCAGCGCCGCCCCTGCCAGGGACATCCATCGGACGACCTCACTGCCCGGGTAACCGGTGGTGTTGATCGTCTCGCCCGGGAACGCCGCGTGCAGCAGCGCCCCGAAGGACTCGGGGGACAGGGCCAGCCGGGGGTCGTACCCCGCGCCGGTCAGCACCGTCACGTCCACACCCAGCCGCCGGGCCAGCGCCACCAGGATATCCGGCCCCGGCGGCGGCGCCCCACCCTCCCATCGGGAGATGGAGCTGGCCGCGCAGATGCCGTCGGCAAGCTGCTGCTGCGACCACCCGCGATCCTCCCGGGCGTGGCGCAGCCTGCGGCCGAACACAGTGGGATCCATGGCGGCAGGTTACGCGCCCCGTGCGCGCCGCACCAGGGGCAGCGCCCAGGCCACCACGGCACCGGCGCCGGCGGCGGCCGCGACGGTGAAACCAAGCTGCGGTGCGGAGCCGCCCCAGACACCCACGGCGGCGGTGCCCAGAGCGCCACCGAGTTGCAGCATCAGCCGGGTGTGCGCGCCGACGGCCGGCGCCCGGTCCTCGTCAACCACTTCATAGGCCGCCGATAGGGCCAGCAGGGTGCAGGCACCGAGCCCCAGGCCACGGACCAGCGACGATACTGCGATGACGGCGATGGCGATGCCAGCCCACTGCGACATCAGCTGCACGCCCATCGTGCCGACGGCGGCAAGCACCAGCCCGGCGCCGATGACCGCGAAGGCGTCGACGGATTTACCGGGGCCCTTGATCAGGCTCCGCGCAGCCCAGGCCCCAACGCCCTGGATGCCCAGCATGACGCCGGCGATCCACGCGGGGCGGCCGAGATCGGCCTGGATGTGCAGGGACGTCGACAGCAACGTGCCGTAGAACACCGCGCCCACGATGAGGCACAGCACCATGACCGTGGTGAAGGCCAGGCGCCCGTACAAGGTGACGTCGAGTAGCGGGGTGGTGGCCCGGACGTCCAGGACGCAGAAGCATGTCAGGCACACGACTGCTGCCGTCAGGAGCAACAGCGTCACCGTCGCGTTTCCCCTGCCGACGATCGTGATGCCCCACAGCAGCCCGACCATGCCGAGCGTCGCCGGTACCGACTGGCCGATGCCCAGCTGGTGACCCGTGATGTCCGCGGTCGGTAGCAGGCTCTTGGCCAATGCAAGCGCTGCCAGGCCAACGGGGACGTTGAGGAGGAACAGGGCCCGCCAGCCGATCGCGTCGGCAAGTGCCCCGCCCAGCAGCGGGCCGAACGCGGGCGCGATGACCGCCGGCAGGCCGATGGTCGCCAGCGCCTCGCGCATGCCGTCCTTGCCGACGACATCGACGGCGATCTGCTGGACCGCCGGCATGATGAACCCGCAGGCCGCGCCCTGCAGCACCCGTGCGGCGATGAATACCCCGAGCGTCCAACTGCAGCCGACCAGCGCCGACGTCGCCGCGAACATCAGCACCGAGGCGATGAACACCCGCCGGGCGCCGAATTTCCGCAGCGTCGTCGTCGACACGACGATGCCGACGGTGGCTGCCAGCATGTATCCGGAGATGCCCAGTTGGATGTGGCTCGCTGCGGCATCGAGGTCCGCCCCGATGGCCGGCAGCAGCACGTTGACCAGGCTGGAATCGATGAGCGGCAGGATGGCGGCCAGCAGCAGGACCGTGGTCAGGCGGCCGCTGAGCGAATGCGGGTTGCTGGGTGCCATCATCGGCTCGCCTTCCTTTCCAGCTCGAGGTGGACGGGACCGCGGGTGTAGAGGCCGTATTCGACCATTGGCTCAGGTGCCAGTTGCCACCCTCCCAACTGGGGCAGCGTGGCGGTCAGGGCGGACTCCAATTGGCGTTTGGCCAGCATGGAGCCGATGCAGAAGTGCAGGCCGGAGCCGAAGGCACGATGCTCGGCGGATGGTGTGAACGCCTTCCGCGAGGGGTTCTCCGGGCGATCCATGACGAATTCGCCGGGGTCGGCGTACACGGCGGGATCGCGCTGGGCCGCGCCGATGAGGACGGATTTGCCAGGTTGTTTGACCGTCACGTGTCTGCCTCCTTTTCGCTCTTCTCTCCGGGTGCCATGAAGTGAAGCAACGATACGGAGACGCGGGAAGGGGGCCGGGATTCCGTGCGTGCAGATCGTGAAAGAGGGGACATGACCTGCGTTTATTAGCCAGCTCTCAGGCAATTTGTGCAGCCGTCACCCCCGGGGACGCAGCCGTCGAGCCGGAGGGCCTGGCGTCGTCAAGCCCGCACGCGAAAGCCCCGCACCACATGGCGTGGTGCGGGGCTGCGTTGGCCGGGGACGGCGCCCAGCGCTCAGCCGACGGGCAACGCGGCTAGTCCGCGAAGGCCTCCTCGAGGAGCGCCTTCTGCTCCTTCTGATGGACCTTGGCGACGCCGGTGGCCGTGGAGGACTGGGCGCGGCGGGAGACGCGCTTGATCGTCGGCATCTCCGGCAGGTACTCCGGCAGGTTCAGGGCGAGGAACGGCCACGGACCCTGGTTGGCCGGCTCGTCCTGGACCCAGCGGACGTCCTTGGCGTTCGGGTACGTCCTGAAGACGTCCCGCAGGCGGTTGAAGGGCACCGGGTGGAGCATCTCCAGACGGATGATGGCGACGTCGTCGTGGCCCTCCTTCTCCTTCTTCGCCGCGAGCTCCCAGTAGATCTTGCCGGAGCAGTAGATGAGCTTCGTGACCTTGTCCTTGCCCTTGCCGTCGGCGAAGGTCGGGTCGTCGATGACGGACTGGAACTTCGTCTTCTCGGTGAAGTCCTCGACCGGGGAGACGGCGGCCTTGTTGCGCAGCATGGACTTCGGGGTGAACACCACGAGCGGGCGGTGCAGGTCCGAGAGGATGTGGCGGCGCAGCAGGTGGAAGTAGTTCGCCGGGTCGGACGGCTGGGCGACGGTGAAGGAGCCCTCGGCGCACAGCTGCAGGAAGCGCTCGATGCGGGCGGAGGAGTGGTCCGGGCCCTGGCCCTCGTAGCCGTGCGGGAGCAGCAGGATCAGCTTGGAGGTCTGGCCCCACTTGGCCTCGCCGGAGGACACGTACTGATCGATGATGGTCTGCGCGCCGTTGGCGAAGTCGCCGAACTGCGCCTCCCACGCGACGACGGCGTCCGGGTTGCCCAGGGTGTAGCCGTACTCGAAGCCCATGCCCGCGAACTCGGTCAGCGCCGAGTTGTAGGTGTTGAACCGGCCGCCGTTGCCCTTGTCCTCGGCGTACTGGTGCATCGGGTTGTACTCGGCGGAGGTCTCCGGGTCGACCATGACCGCGTGGCGCTGGGTGAACGTGCCGCGGCGGCAGTCCTCGCCGGCGAGGCGGACCGTGCGGCCCTCCGCGGCGAGGGAGCCGAAGGCCAGCAGCTCGGCCATGGCCCAGTCGATGCCGCCCTCGGTGACCATCTTCGCGCGCTTCTTCGCCACGGGGCGGACGCGCGGGTGGATGGTGAAGCCCTTCGGCGGGTTGACGTAGTACTGGCCCATCTCGGCCAGGTCGGCCTTGGGGATGTTGGTCTTCAGGCCGTGCGGCAGCGGCTGGGAGCCGGCGATGCCGGTCTGCTCGCCCGGGCGCGCGTGCTCCTTGTCGGAGCGGACCTCGTTGAAGACGGCCTCCATCTGGTCGTGGAAGTCGCGGCGGGCGGCCTCGGCTTCCTCCTCGGAGAGGTCGCCGCGGCCGATGAGGTCCTCGGTGTACTGGGCGCGGACGCCCTCCTTGCGGTCGATGACGTCGTACATCAGCGGCTGGGTCATCGACGGGTCGTCGGCCTCGTTGTGGCCGCGGCGGCGGTAGCACACGAGGTCGATGAAGACGTCCTTGCCGAATCGGTTGCGGTACTCGACGGCCAGCTGGGCGACCCAGACAACGGCCTCGGGGTCGTCTCCGTTGACGTGGAAGACCGGGCAGCCGTAGGTCTTCGCGATGTCGGTCGAGTAGTAGGACGAACGGCCGGAGTCCGGGGAGGTGGTGAAGCCGATCTGGTTGTTCACCACGATGTGGACGGTGCCGCCGACCTTGTACCCGCGCAGGTTCATCAGGTTCAGGGTCTCCTGGACGATGCCCAGGCCGGCGAAGGACGCGTCGCCGTGCAGCAGCAACGGCATGATGGAGTAGTTCTCCGCGCCCTGGTTGATCATGTCCTGCTTCGCGCGGGCGAGGCCCTCGACGACCGGGTTGACGGCCTCGAGGTGGGACGGGTTCGCCGTCAGGGTGACGTCGATCTCGCCCTCGCCGAACATCTGCAGGTGCTTGCCGGAGGTGCCCAGGTGGTACTTCACGTCGCCGGAGCCGCCGGCCTGCGCCGGGTCCATGTTGCCCTCGAACTCGGTGAAGATCTGGGACAGCGGCTTGCCGACGATGTTCGCCAGCACGTTGAGGCGGCCGCGGTGCGGCATGCCGATGACGACCTCGTCCAGGCCCTGGCCCGCGGCGGTGTCGATGGCGGCGTCCATCATCGGGATGAGGGACTCGGCGCCCTCGAGGGAGAAGCGCTTCTGGCCGATGTACTTGGTCTGCAGGAAGTTCTCGAAGGCCTCGGCGGCGTTGAGCTTCTGCAGGATGTACTTCTGCTCGGCGTGGGTCGGCCGCGGCTGGCCGCCCTCGAGGCGGTCCTGCAGCCATTCGCGCTCGTCGGCGTCGAGGATGTGCATGTACTCGGTGCCGACCTTGAGGCAGTAGGCGTTGCGCAGGCGGGACAGCACCTCGCGCAGGGTCATCTGCTCCTTGCCGCCGAAACCGCCGACGTTGAACGTGCGGTCGTAGTCCCACAGGGACAGGCCGTGCGTCGCGATGTCGAGGTCGCGGTGGTCGGGGGTGACGATGTTCGGGTGGTCGAACTGCAGCGGGTCGGTGTCGGCCAGCAGGTGGCCGCGCATGCGGTAGGCCTCGATGAGGCGCATGACGCGGGTGTTCTTGTCGACGCCGGTGTTCGGGATGTCCTGCGCCCAGCGTACCGGGGTGTAGGGCACCTTCATGGAGTCGAAGATGTCGTCCCAGAACTTGTCGTCGACCATGAGCTGGCTCATGGTGCGCAGGAATTCGCCGGACTCCGCGCCCTGGATGATGCGGTGGTCGTAGGTGGAGGTGATGGTCACGAGCTTGCCGACGCCCAGCTCGGCCAGGCGGTCGGCGGAGGCGCCGGCGAACTCGGCCGGGTAGTCCATGGAGCCGACGCCGATGATGGCGCCCTGGCCCTTGGTCAGGCGGGGCACGGAGTGGCGGGTGCCGATGCCGCCCGGGTTGGTCAGGGAGATGGTGACGCCCTGGAAGTCCTTGCTGGTCAGCTTGCCGTCGCGGGCGCGGACGACGATGTCCTCGTAGGCGTCGACGAACTCGCGGAAGGACAGGTTCTCGCACTCGCGGATGGCGGCGACGACGAGCGAGCGGGAGCCGTCCTTGTTCTGCATGTCGATGGCCAGGCCCAGGTTGATGTGCTCCGGGATGACCAGGGTCGGCTTGCCGTCCTTGACCGCGTAGGAGTTGTTCATGTCCGGGTGGATCATGACGGCCTTCACCATGGCGTAGCCGATGAGGTGGGTGAAGGAGATCTTGCCGCCGCGGGAGCGCTTCAGCTGGTCGTTGATGAGCGACCGGTTCTCGAACAGGAGGCGGGCCGGCATGTCGCGGACGGACGTCGCGGTCGGGATCTCCAGGGAGATGTCCATGTTCTTCGCGATCGCCTTGGCGACGCCGCGCAGGGTCTCCTCGGAGCCCTCTCGCTGCCCGGCCTCGGCGGCCTTGTCCATCGGCGACTTCTTCGCCTTGGCGTGGGTCGGGGCCTGCGGGGTGCGGGTCGGCTCCGGGCCCTTGGCGGGGCGCCTGCCGGTGGCCTTCGCCTCCTCCATGGTGGGGGCCGCCCGCTTGGCCATCGGCGCGGCGTCCGCGGGGTCGGTCGGAGCAGAGGTGCCGGCCGGGGCGGAGCTGGCGGCGACGTCGGCGCCAGAGGCGTTCTCGGAGAAGTAATCCCGCCATTCCTTGGCCACGGACTCGGGATCCTTCTTGAACTGCTGGAACATTTCGTCGACCAGCCATTCGTTCTGGCCGAAGCTCATGTCGCTGCTCACGGCAGGTACTCGCCTCATTTCGTGTTCGTGTGATGTGTCG
>JAEWGK010000132.1 GCA_023388385.1 Actinomycetes bacterium
CACCACCGGCGGCGACCCGGCGATTCACTTATGGGGAGGTTACTTTCCGGACATCCCGGCGCGGTACCCTTTCCCGGTCCCGCACGCGCGGCCGCGCCGCCGACCCTGGAGAAACCCCGTGACGCCATCCCCCGAATTCACCGCCTTCGACGCGGCGGTGCTCATCGCCTACCTCCTGCTGATGATCGGCATCGGCGCGTGGGCCCGCTACCGGGCCCGCCACCGCGACGCCTACATCGTCGCGGGACGGCGCCTCGGACCCGTCATGTACACCTCCACCATGTCGGCCGTCATCCTCGGCGGCGCCGCCACCGTCGGCGGCGTCGGCCTCGGCTACAGCCTCGGCGCCGCGGGCGTGTGGATGATCACCGCCATCGCCGCCGGCGTCGCCATGCTGTCGCTGCTGTTCGCGGTGGTCATCCGCCGCTCGCGCGTGTACACGCTGCCGGAGCTCGTCGAACGCCGCTACGGCCACCTCACTGCCCGCATGTCGGCGTGGGTGATGGTCGCCTACACGTTCCTCATCACGACGACATCCACGCTCGCGTACGGCTCCGTGCTCTCCGTCGTGTTCGGCATCGGGCGGCTGCAGGCCATCGGCATCGGCGCCGCCGTCGTCGTCATCTACTCGCTGCTCGGCGGCATGTGGTCCATCACTCTGACCGACATCGTGCAGTTCACCGTCATGACGCTCGCGTTCTTCGTGCTGCTCGGCCCTGCGTCGCTGCAGGGCGGCTCCGTGGAGGCCCTGAACCGCCTCGGTGGCGAGTTCCTCGACCCGGGCTCCGTCGGCTTCGCGTCCATCTTCGGCACGTTCGTCATCTACACCCTCGGTCTGCTGCTCGGCCAGGACATCTGGCAGCGCGTGGCGACGGCCCGCACCCCCGGCATCGCCCGCTGGGGCGGCTTCGCGTCCGCCATCTACGTGACGCTGTTCGGCATCGTCACCACCTTCATCGGCATGGCCGCCGCCGTGAAGTGGCCCGGCATCGACAACCGCGACGCCGTCTTCGCCATCGCCGTCGGAGAGCTGCTGCCGCAGGGCCTCGCGGGCCTGGCTCTGTCCGGTGCCGTCGCCGCCATGATGTCCACGACCTCCGGCGGCCTCATCGCCACCGCCACCGTGCTCCGCGAGGACATCCTGCCGACCCTCTCCCCGCGCTACGCCGTCCCCGGCGGCGGCCGCGCACCCATCGACACGACCATGCGCGTGCTGGTCGCCGTGCTCGGCGTGCTCGCCGCCGCGCCCGCGCTGGTGCTCGACGACGTCGTCACCGCCCTAACCCTGACCTACAACGTGCTGGTGTGCGGCATGCTCTTCCCCGTCCTCGGCGGCATCATCTGGCGCCGCCCGTCCCGCGTGGCCGCCATCTCGTCGATGTTCGCGGGCATCATCGTGCTGGTCGTGACGACGGTCATCTACGGCGACATCCTCGCCTACGAGCCGCTGTACTGGTCGCTCGGCGCCTCCGGCCTGGTCTTCATCCTGGTCGGTGCGCTCGGCCCGAAGTCCACGGCCGGCCCGCTGATGATGACCGAGGAGGAGGTCGCCGCGCTCGAAGCCGCCGGAGCGTCCGGGGCGGACGAGGCGGACGAGGCGACTGCTGCGGAGGCGGCAGCCGCGGGCGGGGCCTCGCGGGCCTAGCCGTTCAGCTTCCGGTACTCGAAGACCTGGTCGATGATGCCGTAGTTCTTGGCCTCCTCGGCGGTGAGGATCTTGTCGCGGTCGGTGTCGATGCGCACCTGCTCGGCGGTCTGGCCGGTGTGACGGGCGAGCGTCTCCTCCATGAGGGTGCGCATGCGCTCGATCTCACGGGCCTGGATCTCCAGGTCGGAGACCTGGCCCTGGATGCCCTGCGTCGCCGGCTGGTGGATGAGGACGCGGGCGTTCGGCAGCGCGGCGCGCTTTCCGGGGGCGCCGGCGGCCAGCAGCACCGCGGCGGCGGAGGCGGCCTGGCCGAGGCAGACGGTCTGCACGTCCGGGCGGACGTACCGCATCGTGTCGTAGATGGCCATCAGGGAGGTGAAGGAGCCGCCCGGGGAGTTGATGTACATCGTGATGTCCCGGTCGGGGTCGAGGCCCTCGAGCACCAGCAGCTGCGCCATGATGTCGTTCGCCGCGGTGTCGTCGACCTGCGAGCCGAGGAAGATGATGCGCTCCTCGAACAGCTTGTTGTACGGGTTGGACTCCTTCACGCCGAAGCTGGACTGCTCGGTGAAGGACGGCAGGACGTATCGGGACTGCGGCATCTGCATGCTGGTGGTCATCTCCATGGTCGTTCGGTGGTCGTGCACGGTGGTTCCCCTCCCGGCCTACTCGGCCGTCTCCTTGAGGGATGTGACGACGTGGTCGACGAAGCCGTACTCCTTCGCCTCCTGGGCGGTGAACCAGCGGTCGCGGTCGGAATCCTCGACGATGCGCTCCAGCGGCTGGCCGGTGTGCTGGGAGATGAGCTCGGCCATCTCCTTCTTCGTCAGCGCGAACTGCTCCGCCTGAATGGTGATGTCGGAGGCGGTGCCGCCGATGCCGGCGGACGGCTGGTGCATCATGATGCGCGCGTGCGGCAGGGCGTAGCGCTTGCCCTTCGTGCCGGCCGACAGGAGGAACTGGCCCATCGAGGCCGCCAGCCCCATGCCGTAGGTGGCGACGTCGCAGGGAACGAACTTCATGGTGTCGTAGATGGCCATGCCCGCGGTGACGGAGCCGCCCGGGGAGTTGATGTACAACGCGATGTCGCGCGTCGGGTCCTCCGCGGCGAGCAGCAGCATCTGGGCGCAGAGGCGGTTGGCGATGTCGTCGTCGACCTGGTCGCCGAGCCAGACGATGCGCTCCTTCAGCAGCTTGTCGAACACCGAATCGGTCGACGTGGGGGTCTTGTCGCTCATCGGGTGGTGATTCCTTCCATCTGACGTCCATGAATGGCCGGGCCGTGGCCCCGCCGCTCGCTCACAGGGTAACGAAGGGGGCCGCCCCGATGTTACGGTGCGGCCCCGTGATCGCTGTCAGCGTCCGCGGCCCCGGGGTCGTGCCCGGGCCGCGTCGCCTGACGACGCGCGCCCGCGCCGTCATGCGCCTGGTCCTACTCGGCGTCCTTGGCCTCGTCGGCGGCGGCCTCGGTGGCGGCGGCCTCGGTGGCCTCGTCGTCGGCGCCCTCGGACATGTCGAAGTAGTCCTTGAGGTCGATGGCGTTGCCGTCGGTGTCGGTGGCGGAGGTCTCCAGGATGGAGACGGCCAGGGCCTTGCCGCGGCGGACGTCGGAGAACAGGTTGCCCAGCTGGCCGGACTGCTGCAGCTGCTGGATGAACTGGTTCGGGTCCATGCCGTAGGACTGGGCGGTGAACAGGATGTGGTCGGTCAGTTCCTGCTGGGAGACCTCCGGCTGGACCTTCTCGGCCAGCGCGTCGAGGAACAGCTGGGTGCGGACGGCGTCCTCGGCGGAGGTGCGGGAGTCCTTGTCGAACTCCTCGCGGGTGGTGCCCTGCGCCTCGAGCATGGTGTCGAGGGCCTTCTCGTCGCCGCCGAACTGGCCGAGCAGCTGCTGAAGCTGGCCGTCGACCTGCTCCTTGACGATGCCCTCCGGCAGCGGGACGTTCGTCTTCTCCAGCGCGGCGGCCAGGACCTTGTCCCGGATCTGCTGGGCCTGCTCGCCCTTCTTGGTGGCCTCGACCTTCTTGGCCAGGTCCTCGCGCAGCTCGTCAATGGTGTCGAACTCGGACGCCATCTGGGCAAAGTCGTCGTCGGCCTCCGGCAGCTCGCGGACCTTGACGGACTGGACGGTGACGGTGACCTGGGCGGCCTCGCCCTCGTGCTCGCCGGCGACGAGGGTGGTGGTGAACTCCTTGGACTCGCCGGCGGACAGGCCCTTGACGGCGTCGTCGAGGCCGTCGACCAGGTCGCCGGAGCCGACCTCGTAGGACAGGCCCTCGGTGGCGGCCTCCTCGAGCTCCTCGCCGTCGACGGTGGCGGAGAGGTCAATGGAGATAAAGTCGCCGTCCTCGACGGCGCGCTCGACGCCGGTGAGGGTGCCGAAGCGGGCGAGGAGGTTCTTCAGCTCGGCCTCGACGGCCTCGTCGTCGGCGGTCAGCGGGTCGACCTCGACGGCGATGCCGGAGAAGTCCGGGAGCTCGATCTCGGGGCGGACCTCGACCTCGACGGTGAACTCGACGAGGCCCTCGTCCTCGGACAGCTTGGTGATGTCGACCTCGGGCTGGCCGATCGGCTTGAGGTCGTGCTCGTTGACGGCCTCCTCATAGCGGGTCGGGATCATGTCGTTGACGACCTGCTCCAGGATCGGGCCGCGACCGATGCGCGCCTCGAGGACCTTGGCCGGGACCTTGCCCTTGCGGAAGCCCGGGATGTTGATCTGCTGGGCCAGCGCCTTGTAGGCGCGGTCGAACTCGGGCTTCAGCTCATCGAAGGTGACCTCGATGGTCAGCTTGGCCTTGGTCTCGTTCAGCTGCTCGACGGAGCTCTTCATGTGCCTAACACTCCTAGGTTCGTTGTGAGTGGTTCATATCAGTTCACAGACCACGGGAGTGCCCGTGCTGCTGGTCGGGGTAGCGGGATTTGAACCCGCGGCCCCTCGCTCCCAAAGCGAGTGCGCTACCAAACTGCGCCATACCCCGTGACGCGCCGTAGTCTACGTGGCACCCTTCCGGCGGCGTCGCATCGGGCCTGCCGTTGAGCCATCCGCGCAGGTGACCGCCGTCGTCCGAACCTCGTGCCCGGGGTGCTCCCGCGACACCCCACGGCGGCCCGGGCCTCCCCCGATTTTCCCCGGGACCCCTGTCTGCGCTAGAGTGTCCACACGTTTTCCCGCGGCCTCGCGCGGCGGGATACCCCCGGGGACGTCGTATAGTGGCTAATACCTCAGCCTTCCAAGCTGAAGACGCGGGTTCGATTCCCGTCGTCCCCTCCGCTTCGCCGGCCCGGCGCGGACAGGTTCCGCACCGGGCCAGCCTTGTCGTGCTATGCGACGGGCCCCGCCCCCACCACCGATCCGGGGCCACGCAGGGCGCCGTCCCCGTCCAGCGTGCCGCTTCCCCGGCTGCGATCGGCGTGCGCCGCCGCCCTGCCCTCGGTATGGATGTCGACCGGAGGGGATCCAACGCCCCGGACTGACGCCGAAACCGAGGATTTCGGCCGAATTTCCTCGGTTTCAGTGCACATCCGGGCCCGTCGGCGCCTACCGGTGGACAGTGAAACCGAGCCAGGCGCATGAATCCGCACGTGGCCGTACGCGGCCGCCCGCGTGACGCCCCGCCTACGCCACCGTGCGGACCCGGCGGATGATGACGGCGCCGACGGCCGTGATGGCCGCGGAGAAGACGTACAGTCCGGGGTAGCCGCCGAGCCACGCCAGCGACGCCGCAGCCAGCACCGGGGCCAGGGCATTGGGCCCGGCAACGGCGAGGTTCATGACGCCGACGTCGCGGCCGCGAGCGTCCGCGTCCGGCAGCACCTCGTTGATGAGGGCCTGGTCAACCGCCATGTACACACCCCACGACAAACCGAGGATCACGGCGGCGGCGACGACGACGGCAAAGGACTCCGCGAAGGCCATGAGCACGCACGCCACGGCCACGCCGACCGACGAGAGGGCGACGTAGACGCGCCTCCTCCCCGACCGGTCCGACGCCCGCCCCGACGCCATCGCCGTCACGACGACGCACAGGGCGTAGACGCCGGTCAGCGCCAGGACCCCGCCGTCCGGGTCCGCGACGCCGATGCGGTCGCGCAGGTAATAGAAGAGGTAGAACAGCGCCACGTAGTTGCCCGCCGTGACCAGGAACCGGGCGGCGAACACCCAGCGGTAGTCGTGGTAGGCGTCGCCGCGGAAGACCCCGGCGGCGCCGTCCGCGGGGCCGGCCGCCGTCCCCGCCGCGGGGTCGGGGCCGGGGGCGGCGGAGGGGGCGTCGTCACGCGGAGCGCGGGGGACGCGGACGGCGGTGACGTCGCCGTGGGCCACGAGGAACTGCACGACGCCGGTGACCAGCAGGGCCGCCGTGACCGCATACGCGGCGCCGATGCCGAGGAGCGTCGCGACGGCCGTGCCCAGCACCAGCCCCAGCGTGTACGTCAGGCCCATCACGCCGGACACGATGCCGTACTGGCGGTCCGGCACCGTGTCCGGCGGAATGGCCTGCGCCGCGTTGATGGAAGCGGCGATGACCAGCTGGAACACCGCCCAGCCGGCGACGAGCATCCCGAAGACCGGCGCAGCCGCCAACGAGAGCAGCGCCGCGGCCGCCACCAGCGCCCCGCCGAGCACCCACGGGGCGCGCAGGCCGAAGCGCCCGCCTGTGCGGTCCGACAGCCAGCCGGCCAGCGGGTGGCCCATGAGGGAGGCGACGCCGCCGACGGCCATGAGCGCCGCCAGCCTCTGCTCCTTCTCCCCCGGGTACCAGGCGAGGATCTGCTGGGCCAGCAGCAGCTGGCTCGGCGCGGCCCACGCGAGGTTCTGGACCAAGTACATCGCGCCGAACGACGCGATCCATCCTCCGCCGACCGGGCGCCGGGCGGCGGGATCGGCGGTTGCTCGCCCGGATCCCGCAGCGGGGGCGGAGCCCGTCATGCGCCTGCCCCCTCGGTCGGCGACAGCGGGTAGCGCTGCCCGGCGGCGTAGCGGGCGTGGATGTCCGGGGTGATGCGCCCGACGGCGAGGATCTCCCGGATCATCGCGGCGGAGGGCTTCGGGGTGCGCCGCTGCGTCCCGTAGTCCAGATGGACCAGGCCGAAGCGGGGCTCCTCGCCGAGGTCCCACTCCCAGTTGTCGGTGAAGCACCAGTGGTACCAGCGTTCGATGGGCAGGCCGGATCCGGCGATGGCGGTGAGGTGCTCCAGGATGAAGCGGGCGCGGAAGCGCTCTCCGTCCGGGCCGCCGCCGGGCAGTCCGTTGTCGCAGACGCCGTTCTCGGTGACCCAGACGGGGGCGTCGTAGCGCTCGACGAGCTCGCGCGCGCACTGCACGAGCCCGGCCGGGTAGACCTCCCAGCCGAGATCGGTGACGGGGACGCCGGGGAAGGTGCCGTCGTCAAGCTTGTCCACCGCGGACCGGGAGTAGTAGTTCAGCCCCAGGTAGTCGTAGTGCCGGCCCTTGCCGATGCCCGTTCCTCGGTTGCCGCCCAGCAGCGGGTGGAACCGGCCGCGCAGGCACGCCTCCGCGATGATGTCCTGGAACATCCGCCGCGACGTCGCCGCCGCCATCCGGTGCAGCGGGTTGCGGGGGTTGCGCGGCGCGAAGACGCGGGCGTGATGGGCGAAGCCGACGCGGGCGGCGTCCCCCTGGAGCTCGTGGATGAGCTCGTAGCCGCGGACATGGGACATCGCCATGTGGCGCAGCACGCGCATCGCGGAACCCCAGCTACGGTCGCCCGGCGGTCCCTGGCGGAACAGGTGCGCCTGAGTCGCGTAGACGTTCGGCTCGTTGACCGTCACCCAGTCCGTCACCAGGTCCCCCAGATGCGTGACGACGGCGCGGGCATACCTGTCGAACCTCCCCACCGCCTCCGGGACGGTGAATCCGCCCCGGCGGGCGAGCCACAGCGGGTTGACGAAGTGGTGGAGGGTCACCAGCGGCTCGATGCCGCGGTCGCGGAGATCGCCGATCTCCTCGCGGTACCGGTCGATGACGGCGTGGTCGAACTCACCCGGGCGGGGTTCGAAGCGCGCCCACTCGACGCCGAGGCGGGCGGCGCGCAGGCCGAGGGACTCCATGAGGGCGTTGTCCTCCCGCCACCGGTTCCAGTGGTCGGCGGCACGCTCCGGTGTGGTGCCGTCCTTGACGTGGCCGGGCCCGCGGGCCCATTCCCACCAGTCGTTGTTGCGGTCGCCGCCCTCGACCTGCAGGGCCGCGGAGGCGGTGCCGATAACCAGGCCGGACAGGTCGACGTCGCCGGTCGGGGGCACCGGCGGAGGACTCATGGCGGGGGTGTCGCCGGGGATGTTCTCCATCATGGATTGGAGGGTAAAACAACATCGGGCGTGCGATATTCGGATTGATGGGGAAAAGAGCTGCGGGGCGGTGCGGGGTGACGCCGACGACCGGCGGGCCCGCGGCGACGTCCTTCATGACGGCGACACCGGCCGCCACCCGGATCGGGGGCCGATGGACCGCGATTCACCCACCCGGGCTTGTGCCACGCCATAGGTGGGCATACCTTGACGTCACCGACGTTGGGCGAGGACCATGGACCGACACGATCACGACACGATTTCCACCTCCTACCTGCGCTGGATGGGCATTGCCGCGTGGAC
>JAEWGK010000134.1 GCA_023388385.1 Actinomycetes bacterium
GTCCCCGGCCACGATCGCGGGCGCAGGTCGCGGGCTACGCGACCACGGGACTCCAGATTACGACCCGAGCACCCGAACGGACAACGTGCGAGCATCGCGTTAACCGGAGTTTTACATAGCGGTTACACAGGGATACGTGTCGGCGCCCTCGCGTCAGGCCGGCGGCGCGGTCTGCGGCGATCCCGCGTCAACGGGACGGTCCCCGCCGACGGGGCGGTCCCCGCCGACGGGTGCGGGAGCGGCCTCCGCGAGAGCGCGGACTGCGGCGATCCGACCGGCGGCGTCTCCGATGGCGGCGGCGCGGCCGACCTGCTCCGCACCGGGGACCTCGTCGAGCGCGGCAAGCACGCCGCCGCCCGACTCGGCCGGCGCGGCGAGCACCGTGCCGCCCGGGCCTTCGGACAGGGCGGTGGCGAATTCGGCGAGGACCGAGGCGGCGAAGCCGTCGTCTGCCGGACCGGAGACGACCACGACCGCGCTAGCCGGGCGCAGCGTGCCCTTCTCCCAGGTCAGGTACCCCTCGTCGCGCAGGGTTTCCAGGACCAGGGAGCGCTCGCCGCCGTCGAGCTGCGGCTGCCCGTCGGCGCCGAGCATGAGCACGGGCGCGAGGGCCTGGCCGACGTGGCGGCCGGGTGTCGTGCGCGCCTCGTCGAGTGCCACGCCCGGGGGCAGCACCCCGGCGACCAGGTCGCCCAGCCGGTCGGCGCCGTCGGCCGACGTGAAGTCGCCGGTGAGGGTGATGCGGCCGGCGTCGGCGGCGCCGGCGGCGCCGAGCGCACCCTCCAGGGCATCCGCAGCCTCTGGGTCGGCACCATCGGCCACGACGACGAGGACCGGCACGTCCTTCAGCGTGCCGGCGATGAGCTCGTCCTCCGCGGCGGAGAGGACTCCGTCGGCCGCGTCAGCGCGGGCGCGCTCGGCGTCCCGCTCCTGGCGCACCCCGCGGTCGTCGCCGCCGATGCCGGGGATGCCGTCGACGCCCGCGGCCGGGGCGAGCACCAGCGCGCCGAGGGCCACGCCCCCGGCGACGCCGAGGCCCGCGCCGAAGATCCCGGCCGACCACCTTCCCTCGGCCATGGCTACGCCCCCTCGCTGCCCGGGCCGAGGCCCGTCAGATCCTGGAACCACAGGGCGATGGAGTTCCACGTGTCGACGAGGTTCTCCGTCACCGTCCCGTCGCCCGACATGCCGGCGATGACGAGGATGACCGCCACCGCCACGAGGATGCCGAGGATCGCCCAGGCGACGCCGAAGCCCGTGCCGCTGACCTTGTACAGGTCGGCGACGACGGAACCGTCGACCAGCCGCTCCCCCGCCTTCAGGCGCGACAGCAGCGCCGACGGCGCGCCCGGGCGATCCGCGTCGCGGAACAGGGAATCGAGGTTGAGCGGCTGGCCGACGAGCACGATCATCGACGCGCCGTGATAGGCGGCGAGGACGAGCGCGAGGTCGACGGCGGAGTCCGCCAGGGCCGGGAACGTCATCGCGCCGACGCCGAGGTCCTGGATGCGCTCCAGGCCGCGGGCGTGGCCGTCCGGATCGGCGGGCAGGATGACGCGGCCGCCGGAGCGCAGCGTCGCGGACTCGATGCCCTGCGGGTCGCCGATGATGAGCTCCGGGGTGAAGCCTGCGGCGACGATGGCGTCGGCACCGGAATCGACGCCGATGAGCACCGGCTCATACTCCTTGATGAAGTTCCTCAGCTCTCCGAGCACCCGGCGCGCATCGTCACCCGGGGCGACCACGACGGTCTTGCGGCCCTCCATGTCGACGTCGACGTCCGGCACGCCGAGGCCGTCGACGAACAGCGGCGCCTCCGTGGAGGAGAACTCCACCAGGTTGCCGCCGAGCACCTCCAGGCGGGTGAGCAGCCCCTCGCGGGCCTCCGTGAAGGACGCGCGGGCGGCGTCGGCGCCGACCGGCTCGCCGGCGCCGATGCGGCGCTCGCCGTAGTAGAGGACACCGTCGTTCAGCCGCCCCTTCTTCCCGTCCTTGATCTTGTCGAAGACCTCGGGACCCGCGCCCTCCACCAGCGTGATCCCGGCGTCGAGCAGCATCTGGGGGCCGAAGTTGGGCACGGCGCCCGTCGTGAAGCGCGACGCGTTGACGACGGCGCCCGCCTTCGCGTCGATGATCTCCTGCGCGGTCCGGCGCGGGATGTCGGGTGCGTCGATGACCAGGATGTCGCCGTCGCCGAGGCGGCGGAGTGCGCGTTCGCCGCGAGAGCCGTCGCGCACGTCACCCTGGATGCCGGGGAGGTCGGTGGAGGTCCGGGAGAACAGGCTCATGCCGCCCAGTGTGCCGCGCGACCGCCCCCGGATCGGGGAGGCGCGCCGGGCGGGCGGGTCAACCGCGCCCGCGCACCCGGTCGGCCTCTGCGCGTTCCAGCAGGTCGGTGGCGTGCGCGCGGCCGGATTCGGTGCCGTCGAGGCCCGCCATCATCCGGGCGAGTTCCTCGATGCGCGCCGGGCGGTCGAGCTCGGAGACGCCGGAGGCCACGCCGGAGCCCCCGACCTCCTTGGCCACGTGCAGGTGCGCGTCGGCGTAGGCGGCCACCTGCGGCAGGTGCGTGACGACGATGACCTGGTTGCGGCGTGCCAGACGCGCGAGGCGGCGGCCGATCTCCACCGCGGCGCGGCCGCCGACACCGGCGTCGACCTCGTCGAAGACCATCGTGCGGCCGCCGTCGCCCTCGGCGAGGACGACCTCGAGGGCCAGCATGACACGCGAAAGCTCGCCGCCGGAGGCCGACGTCGACAGCGGCTTCGGCGCGGCGCCCTCGTGGGCGGACAGGCCGAAGACGACGTCGTCAGAGCCGTCGGGGCCGAACCCTCCGGCGTCGGCGACCTCGACGTGCAGCGAGGTGTTCGGCATGGCCAGGCCGTCGAGCTCCGCGGTGACGGCCTCCGCCAGGCGGGCGGCGAGCCGCCGGCGCACGGCGGTGAGTTTCCGCGCCGCCGCCGCGGTCTCCTTCCGGCGCTCCTTCGCCTCCGCGGCCAGGGCGTCGAGGGCGTCGTCGGAGACGTCGAGGGAGGCGAGTTTGCGGCCCGCCTTCTCCCGCCACGCCAGCACGCCTTCGACGTCCGGAGCGTACTTGCGGGTCAGCCCCCTGATCGCGGCCTGGCGGCCGAGCAGATCGTCGAGCGACGCCTCGTCGGCGGGCAGCGCCTCCAGATAGCTGCCGAGTTCGGCGGAGACGTCGGAGAGCTGGGACGCCAGCTCGCCGAGCCGGGACGCCAGCGCCTCCAGCTCGTCGTCGCCGGTGCCCGCCAACAGCGACTGGGCCCGGCCGATGCCGTCGGCTGCGCCCGCGTCGCCGTCGCCCGGGTCACCCGCGCCGCCGAGGACCGCTGCGGCGGACGCGGACCCGTCGACGGCGCCGAGCGCGCCGGCGGCGGCCTCCCGCAGGCCGTCGACGTCCTGCAGGCGGCGGATGGTGGCGGCCAGCTCCGCCTCCTCCCCCGGCTGCGGGTCGACGGCGTCGATCTCGTCGATGGCGAACGTCAGCTGGTCAGCCTGCAGCGCCAGCTCGCGCCGCCTCGACGTGCGCTCCTCCAGCTCTCGTTCGGCCCTCCGCCACGCTTTCCGGGCGGTGCGGTAGGCCTCGAGAAGCGGCGCCGTCGCCGCCGCGTCCAGGCGGTCGAGGGCCGCACGCTGCTCGTCGGCGCCGAGCAGCCGCAGCTGATCATTCTGCCCGTGGATGGCGAGCACCGCCGAGGCCGCCTCGCCGAGCGTCGCGGCGGACGTCGCGCGCCCGCCGACCCAGGCGCGGGAGCGGCCCTTCGCCGA
>JAEWGK010000180.1 GCA_023388385.1 Actinomycetes bacterium
GCCAGAGCCGCACATTCGAAAATCTATTCGATCATCGAGACCCGTGGCAAGGTTCCAGTTCACAGGCCCGGACATGCGGGAACCCGGCCCGACGTCAATCGGGCCGGGTTCCGAAAACCGGTTCGGGAAAGAGTGCTCCTACCGTGCGGCACCCTCGACGTCGACGACGACGTCAAACTCCAGCAGCGCGGAGCCGGTGGCCACGGGACGCTGCCCCTCGCCCGACTTCGGATGCGACTTCTCGTAGCCCTGGCCGTTGCGCCAGCCCTCGTACGCAGCTTCGTCAACCCAGCGGGTGACGACGAAGTAGCGGGTCTCGTTCTCCCCCGTCGGGCGGAGCAGCTGGAAGCCCTCGAAGCCGGGCTGGTTCTCGATGTGGCCGGCGTGGGCGACGAAGCGGCGCTCCAGCTCCTCGCCCGCACCCTGGGGGACCTCGATGGCGTTGATCTTGACGATGCTCATGCGCCGAAGCCTACGCCCCGCCACGATCCCCGGCCATGATCCGCGCACCACCCGCCGCACCGCGCCCACGATCCGACCAGCGCGTTTCCCGCCCGCGGGACACCAGTGATAACGTTCCCCATCATCATAGACAGCTTGGTCTAACGCACATCCGCGTCCGACCCCATGCACGAGGAGAACCACATGCGCAGCCGCGCCACCGTCACCCGCCCCCGCCGCGGCCTCCGGGTCCGCCTGGCCGCCGCCGTCACCGCCACGGCCGTCGCCGCAACCGCCCTGGCCGGCTGCGGCGCCGGCAAAGCCCCCGAAGGCGGCCCCGTCGCCGACGACTCCGGCGTGACCACCGTCCGGCTGGGCGTCACCGACGCCGGCAAGAAGCAGTGGCCCGTCCTGCAGGAGAAGGCGGCGGCCGAGAACATCAACCTCGAGCTCGTCCCCTACAACGACTACGTCACCCCGAACCGCGCGCTGGCCGAGGGCGCCATCGACGCGAACCAGTACCAGCACCTGCTGTTCCTCGCGGACAACCAGCTGGGCACCGGCCAAGAGCTCGTCCCGATCGCCTCCACCGAGATTTTCCCGCTCCCGCTGTACTGGAAGGACCACGACTCGACGGACGGCATCGACGGCGAGACCGTCGCCATCCCCAACGACCCGACCAACGGCGGCCGCGCCATCCGCGTCCTCGAGCAGGCGGGCCTGGTGACGCTGCGCGACGGCGCCCCCATCTCCCCGACCCCGGCCGACATCGTGGAAGACACCTCGCGCGTCTCCGTCAACCAGGTCGACCCGACGCAGACCGCGGTCGTGTGGGGAGAGGGCACCCCGGCCGTCGTCAACCAGAACTTCATCGACCGCGCCGGCATCGACCCGGCCACCGCCATCGCCGCCGACGACCCGCACGACCCCGCCACCGAGCCCTACATCAACGTCTGGGTCACCCGCGCCGGCGACGAGCACAACGCCGCCATCAACCGCCTCGCAGAGCTGTGGCACTCCCCCGAGGTCCAGGAGGCCGTCGCGGAGGACACCGGCTTCACCTCCGTCTCCGTGAAGAAGACCCCGGAGGAGCTCACGGCCATCCTCGACCGCCTCATCGGCGACCTCCGCGCGGAGAACGGCACGAAGGCCGCGAACTAGCCCCGCGCGATCGCCACGGAACGGCCGAGGGGGAGTCCCCCCAGGTCACTCCCACTCGATGGTTCCCGGCGGCTTGGACGTGATGTCCAGCACGACGCGGTTGACCTCCGGAACCTCGTTGGTGATGCGCGTGGAGATGCGCTCCAGCACGTCGTACGGCACGCGGGTCCAGTCGGCGGTCATGGCGTCCTCGGAGGACACCGGGCGCAGCACGATCGGGTGGCCGTAGGTGCGGCCGTCGCCCTGCACGCCGACGGAGCGGACGTCCGCCAGCAGCACGACCGGACACTGCCATACGACGTCGTCGAGACCCGCGGCCGTCATCTCCTCGCGCGCGATGGCGTCGGCGCGGCGCAGCGTGTCCAGCCGCTCCCCGTCGACGGCGCCGATGATGCGGATGCCCAGGCCCGGGCCCGGGAACGGCTGGCGGCCGACGATGACCTCCGGCAGGCCGAGTTCGCGCCCGACGGCGCGGACCTCGTCCTTGAACAGCAGGCGCAGCGGCTCGACGAGCGTGAACTCCACGTCGTCCGGCAGGCCGCCGACGTTGTGGTGGCTCTTGATGTTCGCGGTGCCGGAGCCGCCGCCCGACTCCACGACGTCCGGGTACAAGGTGCCCTGGACCAGGAAGTCGACGGTCTCGCCCTCCGGCGCGCCGTCGAGGGCCTTCGCCACCGCGCGCTCGAAGGAGCGGATGAACTCGCGGCCGATGGTCTTGCGCTTCGTCTCCGGATCCGTGATGCCGTCGAGGGCCTCCAGGAACACGTCCGCGTCGTCGACGGTGATGAGGCGGGCGCCGGTCGCGGCGACGAAGTCCTTCTCCACCTGCTCGCGCTCACCCTGGCGCAGCAGGCCGTGGTCGACGAACACGCACGTGAGGCGGTCGCCGATGGCCCGCTGGACCAGCGCCGCGGCGACGGCGGAGTCCACGCCGCCGGACAGGCCGCAGATGGCGCGGCCGTCGCCGACCTGCTCGCGGACCTTCTCGACGAGCTCCTCCGCGATGTTCGCCGCCGTCCAGTCGGCATCCAGGCCCGCGATGTCCGTGAGGAAGCGCTCCAGCACCTCCTGCCCGTACGGCGAGTGGCGGACCTCCGGGTGGTACTGCACGCCGGCCATGCGGCGCTCGCGGCACTCGAAGGCAGCGACCGGGGCGCCCGGGGTGGATGCGGTGACGGTGAAGCCCTCCGGCGCCTCCGTGACGGAGTCGCCGTGGCTCATCCACACCTCGTGTTCCGCCGGCGCGCCGGCGTGCAGCGAGCCCGCGTCCTCCGCGACGGTCATCCGGGTGCGGCCGTACTCCCGCTCACCCGTGGCGGCGACGGTGCCGCCGAGGGCCCGGGTCATGGCCTGGAAGCCGTAGCAGATGCCGAACACCGGCACGCCCAGCCCCAGGATCTCCGGGTCCAGGGACGGGGCGCCGTCGGCGTAGACGGACGACGGGCCGCCCGAGAGGATGAGCGCGCGCGGGTTCTTCGCGCGCACCTCCTCCACGGTGGCGGTGTGCGGGATGACCTCGGAGTAGATGTTCGCCTCGCGCACGCGGCGTGCGATGAGCTGGGCGTACTGCGCGCCGAAGTCGACGACGAGAACGGGGTGGTTTACCTGGTCGGACACGGCCTGGAGTCTATCAGGACCGCACGTCCGCCCCGGCGCGGCGCCTCGGCATGCCCAGGTTCAGCGCCGCCGGGGCGTCCGCCGGCACGATTGGGGCGTGCGGCGCCACCGGGTCGAGCTCCCGGTACCCCTCGCCCTGCGCCGGACGGATGTCCGCCTCACCCTTGTTCGGCCACAGCGCCATCGCCCGCTCCGCGATGGCGGTGATGGACAGCGACGGGTTGACGCCCGGGTTCGCCGGCATCGCCGAACCGTCGGTGATGTGCAGCGTCGGGTGCCCCCACACGCGGTTGTACGGGTCGACGACGCCGCGCTCCGGCGACGACGAGATGGGGGCGCCGCCGAGGAAGTGCGCCGTCAGCGGGATGTCGAAGATCTCGCCCCACGTGCCGCCGGCAATGCCGCCGATCTTCTCCGCCACGCGCCGGGTGGCCTCGTTGCCCGACGGGATCCACGACGGGTTCGGCTCGCCCTCGCCCTGGCGCGACGTCAGCAGCCGGATGGGGCCGGCCTTCCACAGGGACGTCGTCAGCGAATTGTTCGAGTTCTGCATGACCAGCGAGATGATCGTGCGCTGCGACCAGCGCCGGATGCGCACGATGGCCATCGCCCGCACCGGGTTCGCGGCCACCTGCCGGATGAGTTTCCACCAGCGCGGGCCGCCCGGGCCGCCGTCCGTCATGAGGGTCTGCAGCAGCGCGATGGCGTTGGAGCCGTGGCCGTAGCGCACCGGCTCGATGTGGGTGTCCGGCCGCGGGAAGAACGACGACGTGATGGCGACGCCCTCGGAGTAGTCGTTCTCCGGGTCGAGGCGCGGGCGCATCGCACCGACGATCGACTCCGAGTTCGTGCGGGTCATGTGGCCCAGGCGGTCCGAGATGTCCGGCAGGTTGCCGTCGTCCTTCTGCCGGTGCAGCAGGTTCTGGGTGCCCCACGTGCCGGCGGCGACGACGACCTGGTCGGCGGTCAGGGTGCGCGGGCGCTTGAACGGGCCCCACGCGCCGGTCGACTCCACGCCGACCTCCCACGAGCCGTCCGCCGCCTGGCGCAGCGACGTCACCGTGGTGCGGTCGCGGATCTCCGCGCCGCCGCGCTCGGCGAGGTACAGGTAGTTCTTCAGCAGCGTGTTCTTCGCGTTGTGGCGGCAGCCGGTCATGCACTCGCCGCACTCGATGCACGCGGTGCGGTCCGGGCCGACACCGCCGAAGAACGGGTCGGGCACCGTCTCGCCCGGCGCTCCCTGCGCCCCGGTCTTCTCGCCGAAGAAGACGCCGACGGGGGCGCGGACGAACGTGTCCCCCACGCCCATGTCCTCCGCGACCTCCCTCATCACGCGGTCCGACGGGGTCATGGTCGGGTTCTGCACGACGCCGAGCATCTTCCGGGCCTGCTCGTAGTACGGCGACAACTCCTCGCCCCAGTCGGTCACGTCGGACCACTGCGGGTCGGCGAAGAACTCCCGGCCGGGCCGGTACAGCGTGTTCGCGTAGTTCAGCGAGCCGCCGCCGACGCCCGCGCCGGCCAGGATCATGACGTCCTTCAGCATGTGGATGCGCTGCACGCCGAACAGGCCGATCTTCGGCGCCCAGACGTATCGCGGCAGGCGCCAGCTGGTCTTCGCGAACTCGTGGTCCTCGAACCGGCGGCCCGCCTCGAGGACGCCGACGCGGTACCCCTTCTCCGTCAGGCGCAGCGCCGCGACAGAGCCGCCGAAGCCGGAGCCGATGACGATGACGTCGTAGTCGCGTCCCTCCCCGGTGCCGTGGGCGGCGGCGCGGGTGTCGTTCGTCTTCTTTCCGATCCTCGGCAAACGCAGAGCGGCCATACCGTACCTCCCGGTGTCGTGTGAGCTGGTCCCCGCGGCATGGGCGCACCCCAGGGCGATTCCCGTCATGCTATCCGGCGGCGCCTGCCCACATGCCCGGTTCCCTTTTTTCACCCGATGAATGCACCCGCGCACGACGACGCCCCGGGCCCTATCGGGTCCGGGGCGTCGTCGTCACGCGAACAGCGGCGCGG
>JAEWGK010000202.1 GCA_023388385.1 Actinomycetes bacterium
ATGGACGGCGAGACGTTCATCATCAGGTCGTTCATGCCGACGGCGCGGCCGGACTCCGACACGTCGACGGTGCCCATCACCGTGTCGACGACCGGCGAGTAGCACATGCCCAGCCCCGCGAAGAACACCACCGCGGCGACGCCGACGGCGACGATGCCCTTGTCGTGCGTGAACGCCGCGATGAGCGCACCTGCGGTCAGCAGGCCGCCGGCCAGCAGGATGCCGGGGCCACGGCCAATGGCGCCGACGATCGTGCCGGAGGTCATGCCCATGGCGAAGCCCGCCAGGTAACCCCACAGCAGGACCAGCGACATCTGCCCCGGGTTCATGTCGTACAGCTGCCCGCCGACGTTGTTGAACAGCGGCGTCATGGCGTAGTTGCCGAAGTAGAACAGGAAGATGATGGCGATGGCCATGAGGTACGGGCCATTGGCGAAGAACGCCGGGGTGACGAACGGGTGCGCCGCCTTCGAGATGTAGACCACGAACAGCGCCGCCAGCACCGCGAAGCCCAGCAGCCACCACCAGACGCCGCCGTTGAAGAACAGCACCAGCGCCGCGATGGTCAGGCCCGCCAGGACGAAGCCCGGCACGTCGACGCGTGCGCCCTCGCCGGTGACGTCCGGCAGGTTGCGCCACAAAACCGGGATGAACAGCACCGACAGCAGCGGGATGGCGAACAGGTAGACCCAGTCGATGGTCGTGATCCACCCGCCGGCCAGCACGCCGATGGCCGTCGACAGCTGGTAGGCGGCGGTGAACACGCCGAAGTAGACGACCTTCCTCGGGCCGGGCACGTACTTCGTCGTCACGACGAGGAAGACCGAGCCGGCGACCTGCGCGCCCGCCGTCTGGATGGCGCGCGCGACGATGATCACCCAGATGCTGCCGGAGAACAGCAGCCCCATGAGCGAGCCGACGACGATGAGGGCGATGCCCGTCATCGTCATCTTCCGCAGCGACACGAAGTCGCCGAGCGAACCGTAGATGACGCAGACGATACCCAGCACGACGCCCGGGATGGCGGTGATGAGCGAGGCCTTCTCCGGCGCGCCGACGTCGGCGCCGATGGTGGCGAAGACCAGGTTGAACGCCTGCAGGCACAGGATGCCGAAGACGAAGATGGCGATGAGCGCCGGCAGCGCCCTCATCGCGTCGCGCTGCATGTCGGTCACCGGCGCGGCGGCAGCGGCCGGTGCGGCGGCGTTGCCGGCCCCGTCGGCGCTCACGGGGTCACCGCCGCGGTGACGCGCGCCATGAACTCGGACAGGAAGCGCTCGACGTCGACGCCGACGGCGACCTTCATGGTCTTCTCCGGATCGTTGAGGCGCGTCTCGTCGCCGATGGTGCGGCCGCGGGTCTCGCCGTCGACGTCGACCTTCATGTTGATGTCCAGGGTGGTGACCAGCGACGGGTCGACGGCGACGCCGACGGCCAGCGGGTCGTGCAGGCCGCAGCCGCCCAGATGCGGGGCCGTCGTCTCGTACGCCTTGATGTAGTAGTCGGTCATGTCGGCGAAGAACTCCGCCGCCTTCCCACCGAGGTCGCGCCACTGCTGCGTGTGCGCGTAGGTGAGCAGGGTCTGCAGGGTGACGTCGAGGCCGATCATCGTGACGTCGGCGCCGGAGCGGAACAGCGCGTCGGCGGCGTCGGGGTCCTGGTTGATGTTGGCCTCCGCCCACGGGGAGACGTTGCCCGGGACGGTCAGCGCGCCTCCCATGACGACGATGCGCGCGTTGTCGCGGAAGCCCTCGTCGGCGGCGACCGCCGCGGCGACGTTGGTCATGGGGCCGGTGGCGACGATGACCAGGTCATCGCCGTGCTCACGGACGGAGCGGACCAGGAAGTCGACGGCCGACTCGTCGGACGGCTCGCGGCCGGAGGCGTCCAGCGGGGCCTCTCCGACGCCGTCGTCACCGTGGATGAACGCGGAGATGGGCAGGACCTCGAAGCCGTCCTTCCCGGACGCGTGCGGCAGGCCGCGGTGCACGGGGACGCCGGACTGGCCGAGCAGGTCGAGGATGGCCAGGTCGTTGGCGACGCCGGTCTCCATGAGCACGTTGCCGTAGGTGCCGGTCACGCCGATGAGCTCCACCTCCGGGGAGCCCACCGCGTAGGCGATGGCCAGTGCGTCGTCGATGCCGGTGTCGATGTCGAGGATCATCTTCATCTCGGAAGGTCCTTCCGTTCGGGCCGGGCGCGGGCGGCGGGGGCACCTGCCGCGGCACCCGGTCGTGGTTCCTGACGTTGAGTCACCCCCAATTGTGCCCCCGGGGCGGGGGCCACGCCAGACCCGGTCGCCGGAAGCTGCCATAGATTCGTAGGCATGGGCCACATCAGCGCACGCGACCTCATCGAGTCCGTCCTCGACGACGGCACCTTCACCGGCTGGGACGATCCCGCCGACCACGGCGACGTGGACGACGCCTACCGCAGCAGCCTCGAGCGCGCCCGGGCGAAGACGGGCGAGGACGAGGCCGTCGTCACCGGCGCCGGCGAGGTCGCCGGCCACCGGGTCGGCGTCATCTGCTCCGAGTTCCCGTTCCTCGGCGGCTCCATCGGCGCCGCCACCGCCCGCCGCCTCATCCGCGGCATCGAGCGCGCCACGGAGGAGCGGCTGCCGCTGCTGGTCAGCCCGACCTCCGGCGGCACCCGCATGCAGGAGGGCACCCCGGCGTTCGCGATGATGATCTCCATCACCGCCGCCGTCGCCCGGCACAAGGCGGCGGGCCTGCCGTTCCTGGTCTACCTGCGCAACCCCACCACCGGCGGAGTCATGGCGTCGTGGGGCTCGTCCGGCCACCTCACCTACGGCGAGCCCGGCGCCCTCCTGGGCTTCCTCGGCCCGCGCGTGGTCGACCTGACCACCGGCACGCCGATGCCGGAGGGCGTCCAGCTCGCGGAGCACCTCCACGAGCGCGGCATCATCGACGGCGTTGTCACGCTCGGGCAGCTGCGCGAGTCCACCCGCACGCTGGTCGAGTGCGTCGCGCCCGCCGACGCGGACCGGCCGGAGCCGGCGCCCATCGCGGAGGCGGAGCCCGACGGCCGCGGCGCGTGGGAGTCCATCCTGCGCACCCGCGAGGCCTCCCGCCCGGGCGGCGGCGACGTGCTGCGCACCCTCGACGGCGGGTTCGCGCCGCTGTCCGGCACGGGCGACGGACACCGCGACCAGGCCATCCGGGCCGGCATCGCCCGCATCGGCGGCCGCCCGGTGATGTTCATCGTCCAGGACCGGCACCGCCAGCCCCCGCTCGGCGCCGACCCGATGGGCCCCGGCTCCCTGCGGTTCGCGCAGCGCGCCATCCGGGTCGCAGGTGAGCTGGGCATCCCCGTCGCCACGATCATCGACACCCCGGGCGCCGAGCTGTCGGCGGACGCGGAGGAGCACGCGATGGCCGGCGAGATCGCCCGCACCCTCACGGCGCTGCTCGACGCGGGCGTGCCGACGGTCTCCCTCATCCTCGGCCAGGGCTGCGGCGGCGGCGCGCTGTGCCTGCTGCCGGCCGACCGCGCGCTGGCGATGCACGACGCGTGGATGTCCCCGCTGCCGCCGGAGGGCGCCAGCGCCATCATCCACCGCGACATCGACCACGCCCCGGAGATGATGGAGGCCCAGGAGGTCTCCGCGGAGGCGATGGCCGCCGCCGGCGTCGTCGACGCCGTCGTCGCCGAGCCCGCCGATCCCGCGGAGCTGCCGGTGGCAGCGCTCGCCGCGATCGACCGTGCGCTGTGGGAGCTGGAGCGTGACGACGCCTCCCGCTCCGCCTCCCGCCGCTCCCTCCGGATCGACCGCTACCGCGACTTCGCCTTCCGGCGCTGACGCCGCCGGACGCGCGTCCTACTCGACGCCGAGCAGGTCGATGACGAAGATCAGCGTCTTGCCGGACAGGAAGTGGCCGGCGCCGGCGGGGCCGTAGGCCAGCTCCGGCGGGCAGGTCAGCTGGCGGCGGCCGCCGACCTTCATGCCGGGGATGCCTTCCTGCCAGCCGGCGATAAGCCGATTGAGCGGGAACGTGATGGACTCGCCGCGATCCCAGGAGGAGTCGAACTCCTCGCCGGTCTCGTAGTCGACGCCGACATAATGGACGTCGACGACGGCGCCGCGGGTGGCCTCCGCGCCGTCGCCCTCGACCAGGTCCTTGATGACCAGCTCGGACGGGGCCGGGCCGGTCTGGGCGTCGATGGTGGGCTTGGACATGTTCCGTTTCCTCCTGGGTGGGGGTCGTTGATCGGCGTCTGCCGTCGGTCGGCACCAGGCTACGCGAACGGGGCGCGCGGGCCTGCTCCCCTCCCCGGCGTCGCGGGTGGGGGGTGGAGGGCTCCGCGCGCCCCGTCGTCACGCGATGACGCGGGCGCGGCCCGGTGTCAGCGCTGGTCGCGCGGCACGAAGGCGCGCTCGGCCTCGCCGGTGTAGATCTGGCGCGGACGGTTGATCTTGGAGGCCGGGTCGGTGACCTGCTCCTCGAAGTGGGCGATCCAGCCCGGCAGGCGGCCGATGGCGAACAGGACCGTGAAGAAGTCCGTCGGGAAGCCCATGGCGCGGTAGATGAGGCCGGTGTAGAAGTCGACGTTCGGGTACAGCTTGCGCTGGACGAAGTAGTCGTCGGCCAGGGCGATCTCCTCGAGCTTCATGGCGAGGTCGAGCAGGTCGTCGCCGCCGAGGTGCTCGAGCACCTCGTGGGCGGTCTTCTTCGCGATGGCGGCGCGCGGGTCGTAGG
>JAEWGK010000214.1 GCA_023388385.1 Actinomycetes bacterium
GAACAACCCCGACCGGACGGAGGGGGCCGCGGCCCGGCCCGTCGACTCCGACCGCATCGATCCCGCCCCGGAGGTCCGCTCCGGGCTCGTCATCGGCATCCTCGTCCTCGGGGTGATGGTGATGCTGCTCAACGAGACGCTGCTGTCCGTCGCCCTGCCGTACATCATGAAGGACTTCGGCATCACCGCGGCGACGGCGCAGTGGCTGACCACGGGCTACATGCTGACGATGGCCATCGTCATCCCGACGACCGGGTACCTGCTCAACCGCTTCACGACGCGCCAGATGCTGGCCTTCGCCCTTGGCGCGTTCTGCGTCGGCACTCTCGTCGCGGCGCTGGCGCCGGCGTTCTGGGCGCTCTTGCTCGCCCGCGTCGTGCAGGCCGCGGGCAACGCCATCATGCTGCCCCTGCTCATGACAGTCGTGCTCACCATCATCCCGCCGGCCCGGCGCGGCTTCGTCATGGGCATCATCGGCGTCGCCATCTCCGCCGCCCCGGCTCTGGGGCCGACGCTGTCCGGCTTCATCCTGGAACACGCGACGTGGCACTGGCTGTTCTGGTTCATCCTGCCCGTCGGCGTCCTCATGCTCCTCGGCGGCCTGGTGTTCCTGCGCAACGTCGGAGAGACGCGCCGCACGCACCTGGACGTCCCGTCCGTCATCCTGTCCGTCTTCGCCTTCGGCGGCCTGGTCTACGCCATCGGCGCGATGAGCCAGGTCATCGCGGGCGAGACGCGCATCCCGCTCATCGCCCTGGCCGTCGGCGTCGTCGGGCTGGCGCTGTTCGTCCGCCGCCAGATCCGCCTGCGCCGCGGCGACCGCGCGCTGCTGGACCTGCGTCCGCTGACCGTCCGCACGTTCACCCTGTCGTTGGCGGTCATCGCCATCGGCCTGGGCATGCTCATCGGCACCGTGACGGTGCTGCCGCTGCACCTGCAGAACGGCGTCGGCGTCTCGGCCCTGGCCACGGGCCTCATCGTTCTGCCGGGCGCCGTCGTCCAGGGCATCATCAGCCCGTTCGTCGGCCGCGTCTACGACTCGGTGGGCCCGCGCCCCCTCGTCATCCCGGGCGCGGCGCTCATGGCACTGGCGCTGTGGGTGTTCTCCTTCATGGGCGCGGGCTTCCCCGTCTGGCTGCTCATCGTCATGCACTGCGCCCTCTGCGCCGGCCTCGCGCTGGTCATGACCCCGCTGATGACGCTGTCCCTGTCGGCCCTGCCGCAGGAGCTCTACGCCCACGGCTCCGCCATCCTCAACACGCTGCAGCAGCTGGCCGCGGCCCTCGGCGTCGCCGTCCTCATCGGCGCGATGTCGGTGGGCCTCGGCTCCGCAGCCTCCGGCGGGGCGTCGCCCGCCGACGCCCAGTTCGCCGGCACGCACCTGGCGTTCACCGTCGGCGGCGTCGTCATGCTCGCCGCGTTCGCGCTGACGTTCCTCATCCGCAGGCCGACCCACGAGCACGCCGAGCTGCCCTAGCGCCGCACCCGGCGGCCGCCCTGGCCCGGGCGGGCGAGGCGGAGCACAGTCACCCCAACCGCGCCCGCAGAACCGCCCACCTGCAGGAGCCGCCCCCTAGAACAGCTGGACGGACTCCCCGACATCCAGGCGGTCGAAGAAGGTCGGCGCGTCGGGGACGTCCAGATGCACCGAGCCCTCGGACGGCGTGGTCAACGGCCCCTGCCGCAGCGCAAGGCCGTCGTAGGTGAGCAACACCGCGTAGGGCCGCGGCGGCAGGCCCCACTGCGGCGCGGGGTCGTCGACCTGCTTGTCGACGACGGTGAAGTCCCCGAGCGGCGTCGGGGTCTCGCGGCCGCCGACGGCGACGGGCACGGGCCCGTAGATGACCGTGCCGTCCTCCTGCAGCCACGCCATGAGGTTGGCGATGTCGACGCAGGCCGACGCCTCCGGCCGGCAGCGGTTCTCCACCAGCGTGCCGTCGGGGTTGAGGTTCCATTCGGCGAGGCGGCGGTCGACGAACGTGACGACGGCCTCGCGGTCCCCCGGCCCCGCCGCGACGGCGTCGTCGCGCAGATCCTGCTCGCGGTGCGGGGGCAGGCGGACCTCGGTGAGCTCGTCGTCGACGATGGAGGTGATCTCCGCCACGGACAGCGGCGTCTTCGGGCCGACGGAAATCGACGCGTCGCCCTCGCCCCCGCCGAACAGCATGGAACCCGCGACCACGAGCGTAACGACGCCGGCGGCCGCGCAGAGGGCCGTCTCCCGCCCGCGGTCGCCGTGGAACCGGGATCCCAGGCGCATCGTCGTGTTCTTCATCGCCACAGAATATAACCCGCCCCGCCGCTACTCGTGATCCGGGTTCTCCTCGCCCCAGAAGACCCGGTCGACGACGCGGCGGGCGCGGCGCGTCACGCGCAGGTAGTGCTCCAGGAACCCGGTGGAGTCCGATGGGTCCCAGCCCGCGGCGCCGGCCACCGGGGCCAGCTGCGGGCCGGGCTGCGGCAGCTGATCGTGGCGCTTGCCCTTCGCCAGGACCAGGGCGTTGCGGGCCCTGGTCGCGGTCAGCCACGCCTCACGCAGGGCGACGACGTCCTCGGCGGGGATGATCCCGGCCTCCTCGATGGCGTCGAGGCACTGCAGCGTCGACGTGTTGTGCAGCGCGGGGACCTCGTGGGCGTGCTGAAACGTCAGCAGCTGGACGGTCCACTCGATGTCCGTCAGCGCGCCGGAGCCGAGCTTCACGTGGGTGCGACGGTTCGCGCCGCGCGGCAGCCGCTCGTTGTCGACGCGGGCCTTCATGCGGCGCACTTCGCGGACGATCTTGCCGTCGACGCCCTCGTCCGGGTACCGGAACCGGTCGATGCCGTGGAGGAACCGCAGGCCCAGGTCGCGATCGCCGGCGATCCACGTCGCGCGCAGCAGCGCCTGGCGCTCCCACGTCTCACCCCAGCGCTCGTAGTAGCGCAGATAGGACTCGAGGGTGCGCACGGGCGCACCGGACCGGCCCTCCGGGCGCAGGTCGAGGTCGACCTCCAGCGGCGGGTCCTGCGCCGGCTTCGCCAGCCGGCGGCGCATGCGGTCGCAGATGCCGATGGCCCAGCGCACGGCCTCGTTCTCGTCGAACGGTTCGTCGCCGTCGCCGTCCGCACCCGCGTCCGCCGGCTCCGGGCGCACCGGATCGCAGACGAACATCACGTCGGCATCGGAGCCGTAGCCCAGCTCGCCGCCGCCGAGGCGCCCCATGCCGATGACGGCGATGCGCGCCGGCACCGTCCGCCCGGGGTTCTTCGCCTTCCACTCGCGGATCTCCGCCCGCAGCGCGGCCTCCAGGACGTTGTCCCACACGAGGGACAGGGACTCGCAGACCTCGCGGACGTCCATGAGGCCCAGCAGGTCCGCCGAGGCGACGCGCGCCAGCTCGTTGCGGCGCAGCGCGCGGGCGACCGAGACCGCCCGCGCCGCGTCATCGTGGCGGCTGACGGAGGCGACGAGCGACCGGCCAACCGTCGTCGGGTCGGTGTTCATGAGCTTCGGGCCGGTGGCGTCGTCGCCGTAGAGCTTCACGCTGTCCGGTGCCGACAGCAGCAGCTGGGACACGTACGGGGAATTGCCCAGGACCTTCATCAGGCGCTGGCCGACGATGCCCTCGTCGCGCAGCATGCGCAGGAACCACGTCTGGCCGTGCAGCGCATCCGACAGGCGGCGGTAGTTGAGCAGGCCCGCGTCGGGATCGGCGGTGCCGGACAGCCACTCCATGAGCGTCGGCAGCAGCATCGCCTGGATGCGCGCTTTGCGGGAGCCACCCGACGCCAGCGCCGTCAGGTGGTCGAACGCGCGATCCGGATAGCGATAGCCCAGCGCCGCCAGCTGGCGCTTCGCGGCCTCCGCGGACAGCTGCATCGTCCCGATGTCCTGCTCCGCCACGGAGTTCAGCAGCGGGCGGTAGAACAGCTTGCGGTGCAAGGTGCGGATCTGGACGGCGGTGTCGCGGACCTCCCGGATCAGCGCCTCGGCCGGGTCCTCGGTGCCGGACTGGCGGATGCCGGCGGCGCGCGACAGCCAACGCAGCGCGACGTGGTCCGACTTCTCCGGCAGCGTGTGGGTGCGCCGCATCTTCTGCAGCTGCAGGCGGTGCTCCAGCAGGCGCATGAACTCGTAGCAGTGGATCAGGCTGTCGCCGTCGCCGCGGCCGACGTAGCCGGCCTCCACCAGGGCCTTCAACGCCGGGATCGTGGCGACGGGCCGCAGCGACTCGTCGTAGCGCCCGTGCACCATCTGCAGCAGCTGGACGGCGAACTCGACGTCGCGCAAGCCTCCGGGGCCGAGCTTCAGCTCGCGGGCCTGCAGGTCCTCCGGCACGTTCTCGATGACGCGCACGCGCATGGCCTGCACGTCGTCGACGAAGTCGTCGCGCTCCGACGCGGCCCAGACCATCGGCTCCAGCGCCCTGCGGTATTCGGCGCCGAGGTCCATGTCGCCCGTCATCGGCCGGCCCTTGAGCAGCGCCTGGAACTCCCACGTGTGCGCCCAGCGCTTGTAGTACGCCAGGTGGCTGTCGAGGGTGCGCACGAGCGCACCGGACTTGCCCTCCGGGCGCAGCGCAGCATCGACCTCGAAGAAGCAGCGGCTGGACACGGCGACGAACTCCGCGGCCAGGCGGGTGGCGCGGGCGTCGGCGGGTTCGGCGACGAAGATGACGTCGACGTCGGAGATGTAGTTCAGCTCCCGGGCGCCGCACTTGCCCATCGCGACGACGGCCAGGCGCGTCGACACCGGCTTCGTCGGAAAGATCGTGGCGACGGCCACCGCCAGCGCCGCGGTCAGCGCCGCGTCGGCGAGGTCCGACAGCATCCCGGAGACCTCGGTGAACGGCACCGGGGGCTGGCCGGCGCGGCGGGGGCCGCGCGGGTACGTGCCCGCCAGATCCGCGGCGGCGATGCGCATGATGAGGTTGCGGTACGTGCGCCTCATCGCGCGGTCGGCCTCGGTGCCGGTGATGGCGGCCCGGTACAGGCCCGGTCCCTCCAGATCGGGGGACGACTCCGGCAGCGGCTTCGCATCGAGCTCCGCCGCGGCGGCGATGGACTCCTCGTCCGTCAGCACCGGCGTCTCGGGCCGGGCCTCGACGGCGGTGAGCATGTCGCGGAACATGTCCGCGCGCGTCGGCAGGTCCGCGGTGAGCAGCATCCACGTCGTGGGGTTGGCCACCAGGTGGTCGCCCAGCATGCTCGACGCGCCGAGGAGGGCGAAGATCCGCGTGCGCATCATCACCGTGCGGCGCATCGACGCATCGAGGGCCTGCCACGACGACCATTCGGGCACGGATCCGTCGTCACGCCCCGAATCCAACCGGGCCTTGAGCCGCACCAGCGCACCCAGCGCCAGGTTGGGGTCGGCGGCCCCGGCCAGGCCCCACAGCAGCTCGAGGGAGTCCTCGTTCCACCACCCCAGCTCGGTCAGGTCCGCCATCGTGCGCTCGCCGTCGGCGAGGCCAAGGGCGGCGGGGCGGGGCAGCGCGCTGCGGGTCGTGCGCGGCCGGATGCTCATCGCCGGTTCCTCCTCCGGATGCGCCGCGGGCCGGCCTCCGTGCGGGGCCGGCCCCGGGGCGCGGGGTCGTCTCTAGTAGTCCAGGTTATGCCGGAGCTCCCAGGACGTGACCTGGCTCTGGTAGTCGTGCCACTCACGCCACTTGTTCCGCAGGAAGAACTCGAAGACGTGGTCGCCCAGCGCGTCGGCGACAAGGTCGGAGCGCTCCATCTCCTTGAGCGCCTCCTCCAGCGACGTCGGCAGGTCGCGGTAGCCCAGCGCGCGGCGCTCGCGGCGGGTCATCTCGTTGATGTTGTCCTCCGCCTGCTCCTGCAGCTCGTAGCCCTCGGAGACGCCCTTGAGGCCGGCGGCCAGGACGACGGAGTACGCCAGGTACGGGTTGCACGCGGAGTCCAGCGAGCGCACCTCGACGCGGCGCGACGACGACTTGCCCGGCGAGTACATGGGCACGCGCACCAGGGCGGAGCGGTTGGCCATGCCCCACGTCGCGGCCGTCGGGGCCTCGTCGCCGAAGACGGTGCGCTTGTAGGAGTTCACCCACTGGTTGGTCACCGCGGAGATCTCCGGCGCGTGCACCAGGATGCCGGCGATGAACGACCGTGCGGTCGCCGACAGCTGGAACTCGTCGTCCGGGTCGTGGAAGGCGTTGTCGTCGCCCTCGAACAGCGAGAAGTGGGTGTGCATGCCGGAGCCCGGCTGGTTCGCGAAGGGCTTGGGCATGAACGTCGCGCGCGCGCCATTGCGGATGGCCACCTGCTTCATCAGGTACCGGAACGTCATGACGTTGTCCGCCATGGTCAGCGCCTCGGCGTAGCGCAGGTCGATCTCCTGCTGGCCCGGGGCGTTCTCGTGGTGCGAGAACTCGACCGGGATGCCCATGGCCTCCAGTGCGGTGATCGCGTGACGACGGAACCCCGGCGCCTTGTCGTGCACCGCCTGATCGAAGTAGCCGCCGTTGTCGGTGGGGACGGGCGGCTGGCCGTCGGTCCGCAGGGACTCGACCAGGAAGAATTCGATCTCCGGGTGGACCATCGGCGTGAAGCCCTGGTCCGCGGCGGCCTGAACCTGGCGGCGCAGGACGTGGCGCGGATCGGCCCAGCTGGGCTGGCCGTCCGGCATGGCGACGTCGCAGAACATGCGGGCGCTGTGCAGCTCATCATCGTCCTCGCGCCAGGGCAGGACCTGGAACGTCGACGGGTCCGGCAGCGCCACCGTGTCGGCCTCGGACAGGCGGGAGAAGCCCTCGATGGCCGAACCGTCGAAGCCGATGCCCTCCTCGAAGGCTCCCTCCAGCTCGGCGGGCGCCACGGCAACGGACTTCAGTCTTCCGAGGATGTCCGTGAACCAGAGCCGGATGAACCGGATGTCACGCTCCTCCATCGTGCGCAGCACGAATTCCTGTTGGCGGTTCATGCCTTCCGACCCTACGCGGCGAATCGCCGTGAAGGCGATTCGTTAACAGGCCGGAAACATGGCGGCAATACGGAGGTCGCGCGGGCCTGCATCACCCCAGGCCACGCAGCCCCGGGGCGCATGGCAGACTTCGGGGCATGAGCACGAAGCAGATCCGCATCAACGATCTCGCCCGCTGGAAGGCCGAGGGCCGCCGCTGGGCCATGCTGACCGCCTACGACTATTCCTCCGCCCGCGCGTTCGCCGACGCCGGCGTCGAGGTCCTGCTGGTCGGCGACTCCGCCGCCAACGTCGTCTACGGCTACGGCACCACCACCGAGGTGTCGCTGGACGAGATGATCCCGCTGGCCCGCGGAGTCGTCCGCGGCGCCCCGAAGTCCCTGGTCGTGGCGGATCTTCCGTTCGGCGTCTACGAGGCGTCCGATGAGCAGGCGGTGCTGTCCGCCGCCCGCATGATGCGCGAATCCGCCGCGCACATGGTGAAGATCGAGGGCGGCGTGCGCATCGCCCCGCGCATCCGCGCCCTCGTCGACGCCGGCATCCCCGTGATGGCGCACATCGGATTCACGCCGCAGTCCGTCAACGCGCTCGGCGGCTTCCGCGTGCAGGGCCGCGGCGGCGGGGCGGAGCAACTGCGCGAGGACGCCCGCGCCGTCGCCGAGGCCGGCGCCTCCGCCGTCGTCCTGGAGATGGTCCCGGCCCCGCTCGCCGCCGAGATCACCGCCGCGCTGCCCATCCCGACCGTCGGCATCGGCGCAGGCGCCGACTGTGACGCCCAGGTGCTGGTGTGGCAGGACGCCATGGCGCTTCCCGCGGACGGTCGCCGCCCCAGCTTCGTCCGCGAGTTCTCCCAGGTCGGACAGGCGATGACCGAGGGTGCCCGCGCCTATCGCGAGGCCGTCGAATCCGGCGCGTTCCCCGACGACGACACCAGCTTCCGCGACTGACGCGCCGGTCCCGGTGACGTCCGGCCCCTCCCCGCACCGCCCCACCCGCATCCCACGGCGGCAGACGCCGGAACCCCCGGAAACCCCCGGAGGCAATCGGCCCGGGGGTGCCCCCGGCGGGTAGGATGGGGCGCCATGAGCGCACGAAAGTCCCTGGAAATCGAGGTCAAGTTCGCGGTCGGCCCGGATGTCGAGGTCCCCGCCCTCACAGCCCTGGCCGAGGTCGTCTCCGCCGACGGCCCGGACGTGCGAAACCTGTCGGCGGTCTACCACGACACCGCCGATCTGCGGCTGACCCGCGGCAAGCGCACCCTGCGCCGCCGGACCGGCGGCCCAGACGGGGGCTGGCACCTGAAGACCCCGGCCGAAGCCGGCCGCATCGAGCTGCAGGCCCCGCTGGGCGACGAGGGCGGCGCCCCTCCGGCGGAGGTCCTCGGCCCGGTGCGCGCGCTGGTCCGCAACGACCCGCTGACGCCGATCGCGCAGGTCGACAACGAGCGGCACGTGTGGATCCTCCGCGACGCGGCCGGCGCAGCCGTCGCCGAATTCTGCGACGACCACGTCACCGCCCGCTCCCTGCTGCCCGGCGGCGAGGAGACCAGCTGGCGCGAGTGGGAGCTTGAACTGGACGAGTCCGTCGCCGACACGACCCGAGGCGAGGTCCTGCTGAACCACGCCCGCGAGGTCTTCCTGTCCGCGGGCGCGGAGGACTCCGACAGCCCGTCGAAGCTGGCGACGGCGCTGGGCGATTCCATCGACAACGTCGAGCCGCCGGAGGACCTTCCGAAGCCCCCGGCCGGCACGGCGGCCCGCGCGGTCGTCGACGCACTGGTGGCCAACCGCGATCGGCTCATCGATCTGGACCCGAAGGTCCGCGCCGACGAGTGGGATTCGGTCCACCAGATGCGCGTCGCCACCCGTGAGCTGCGCAGCCACCTGCAGACCTTCCGCGGCATCCTGGAGGGCGAGCGCTTCGAGCTGGTCGAGCGGGAGCTGAAGACACTCGCGTCGATCCTCGGCGTCGCCCGCGACGCCGAGGTCGTCGCCGAGCGGTTCGAGAACCTGCTGGCCCGCGACGAGGCCCAGGGCCTGGACCCGCGCATCCGCGAGCGCCTCGCGGACGACATGCGCGACGAGTACCGCCGCGCCCACCGCCACGTCGTCTTCGCGCTGGACAGCGACCGCTACCTGACGCTGCTCGACGAACTCGACGCCCTGCTGGCCGACCCGCCGCTGGCGATCGACGAGACGGAGGGCACGCCGACGGACACCGGCGCCGTGCTGGGCGAGCACCTGGCGCAGGCGCACAAGTCCCTGATGAAGCGCCACAAGAAGGCGATGCGGGACTGGAACGACCACGACCTGCCGCGCGAGGAGCGGGAGGAGCGCTTCCACGACGTCCGCAAGGCCGCGAAGAAGCTGCGCTACTCCGCGGAGGCCGCCGGCGGCTCGGGTCTGAAGACCGGCAAGCTGTACAAGGCATGCAAGGCCATGCAGTCGTCGCTGGGCGATTTCCAGGACACGGTGACCGCCCGCGAGGTGCTGCGGAAGAAGGCGGAACGCGCCCACCGCCGCGGCGAGGACACGTTCGGCTACGGCGTGCTGTACCAGATCGAGTACGCCGACGGCATCGAGGCGCTGTCCGACTACGAGGACCGCATCGACGGCATCGAGGAGGCCTTCGCGAAGCTGCGCAAGCAGCTCTAGCGTGCGCGGGGCGCCGCGCACCGCGTGGTGCGCGAAGCCCCCCGGGCCGCCTCCCCGCCGCCGAAACGCGGCGTAGGACGCCGCCAACTCAGCGCGATGCACCGAATCGCCGCCGTGCGGCACGCGACGACGAGTGGGGCGAGGCCTACTCGGCGCCCTCGCCCCAGTCGTCGTCCTTCTCGTCCCATTCGTCGGCCGCGGCGTTGCGCTGGGCGACGCGCTGCATGGCGGCACGGGCCTCGGCCTCGGAGTCGTAGGGCCCCATGCGATTGGTCCACGGCTGCTTCTTCCCCTGGCTGACCTCGTGGTTCTCCGGGTCGTACCACCACTTCTGCTCGGACACGCGCTGCTCCTTATGGTCTCACGGACTGCTGCGGGACCCGCGCGCGACGGCCGGAGGGGACGGCGCCGACGGATCCGTGGGCGCCCGCGGGGGCACTGCCCCGGGCGCGCCCGACGCGGACCACGGTACGCCGCCCGGCTAGGATGTGGGGTCGACCTCACGCCACCTCCGCCGGAAGGACCCGTATGCCCAGCACGCCCTCCCCGCAACGCGCCCGTGAGATCGCGGCCGCGGCCCAGGCCGGCGACGTCGTCGTCGCCCGCGCCCCGGGGTCGGTGGAGCTCCTCGGCGAATCCTGCACCGCCACCGGGGGCATGCTGCTCACCGCCGCCCTGCCGGTCGACGCCGCCGTCGCCGTCGCGGTGACGGACTCCGGGAACCTCGTCGTCCGCGACGGCGAGGAGATCCACGAGATGCCGATGCCGGATGCTCCGGTCCACGGCCTGCCGCCGACGGCGACCGCCGTCGCCGACGCCGTCGCCGCGCTGCAGAACGCCGTCCACCTGGCACCGCCCGCCGGCCGGGGCATCGACGTGTCCGTCGCCTGCGACATCCCCGGCGGCCGCGGCCTCGGCGAGCTCCCGGCCATCCAGTCCGCGCTGGCCGTCGCGCTGAACTCCCTGTGGGGCGACCGCGACGACGTGCCGGTGCGCACCCGAATCGCCGCCGCGCTGCACGAGGCCGCCTGCGAGCGGGCCGGCGCGCCGCTGCCGCCGCATCCGTGGACCGTGTCGCTGCGGTCGACGGGCGACGCCGTCATCGTCCACAACCACGCCGACGGGGCGGTCCGCCAGATTCCGTACCCGGCGCACCTGGGCCTGGTCCTCGCATGGTCGCCGGACGTCACCGCCGCGACCCCGCCGACGGCGCGGCCGTCCTTCTTCGCCGACGCCTGCCAGGCCTTCGGCGTCGAGACGCTCGACCGCCTGCCCGACGCCGACGACCGCGTCCTGGAGTGGCTGTCCGCCCGTCTCGAGCTCGCCGCCGAGTCCGGCGACGGCTCCGCGGACATCCCCACCGCGGGCCGTGCCGCCGGCTGGCTGGACGACGCCTCCGGCTGCTCCGACCGCGCCCGCGCCGTCTCCGGACACCTGCGCCACGGCGACGTCTCCTCCGCCATCCGCTCGGTCGGCGTCGACGTCCGCATGCGCGAGACCGTCCCGGCCGACGGCACGCCGATGCACGGCCCGGC
>JAEWGK010000209.1 GCA_023388385.1 Actinomycetes bacterium
CGGCGCCGCCGGGGCGGGGTCCGTCCCGTGGCCGCGTCCGGGCCCGGCGCTACGCCGCGAGCGCGGCGAGGGCCCGCTCGAACTCCGCGACGACGGCGTCGCGGTCGACGGCCCCGAGGACGTCGGCGTCGGGCTCGCCCGGCACCGCCCGCACCGCGCCGCGGTCTCCGCCCACGGCGCGCACGCGGGCCGGGTGCCGGGGCGCGTCGACGGTGCCGCAGGCGGCCATCGCGGCCAGGAGGTCGTGCACCTGGGCCAGGTAGCCCAGGCCCTCCCCGCGGTGGAAGCCGAAGTAGAACCGCAGCGCGTCGGCGATGACCTGCATCAGGTCCGCCGGCAGGCCGAGGCCGCGCCAGCGGTCGACGTCGCCCGGATCGACGGTGACGGTCTCCGTCACCTGGAGCATGCACAGCAGGGGCCGCGGGATTCCCTCCGCGCCGAGGACCGCAGCCACCGCATCCGGGTCGACGTGGAAGTTCCACTCCGCCGTCGGCGTCGTGTTGCCCGGGTAGTCCAGCGCGCCGCCCATGACGGTCAGCGAGTCGAAGCGGCGGACCAGATCCAGGTGCCGCGCCGCCGTCGTCAGCGGGCCGGTGATCAGGAGATCGCAGGGGCCGTCGTCAAGCACGCTCCCCCACAGCAGCGGGGCACCGCCCGTCATCCCGCACGACTCCGGGTCGTCCGCCGCGTTCGGCGGGCGGACGAAGCCCAGGCCGAACTCGCCGTGGGTCTCCGGCGTGGTCACCAGCGGCACCCGCAGCGGGGCTCCGTAGCCCGCGGCCACCGGCACATCGGACAGCCCGACGAGATCGAGGACCAGGCGGGAGTTCGCCGCGGCCCGGCACACCGTCGTGTTGCCGGCGGTGGCGGTCACCGCGGCGAGCTCCACCTCGCCGAGGCGGTGCAGACCCGCGAGGTAGACGAGGGCGAGCATGTCGTCGATGCCGGTGTCGACGTCGGCGATGAGGCGGCGGGTCATCGGCTCACCTCCCGGGCGTGCGAACCATCCCCGGATGGCTTCCACATCCTCCATTCGGCACCCGGGGTCTCCGAGGCTTCCACCCCGTCAGGGCACGTTCCGTCGAGGACGTCCATGACCGCACACTCCTTCCCCACGGCGGCGAACTCACTGAATCGCGTCACTGCTTCGGCTTTCTCCCCGCCCCGACGGGGAACCCGTGAGCATCTCCCCGGGGCCGGTCCGGGGGTCAATCCCCGGGTGACGGGCCGCATCCACCAGGGTACGGCAGAGCGGTCTGGCTCCGGCACGCCCGACGCCCGCACCCGTCGTGGCCCGGTGGCTAGGATCGGCGCTCATGGGGACCACGGAATCACCACAGACGCGCATCGGACCGGCCCCCGGGGTACCCATCGCACCGGGGGCCTCGGAGTCGCTGTCCGCCCGGGACAGCAGGGCCCTGGAGCGACGGAAATACATGATCCGGCGGTTCCTCGGGTTCGTCCGCCACGGCCGGGGGTTCTCGCTGACGATGACGCAACTGGCGCAGGGCAGCATGTTCTCCAAGGCGACGTGGTACGGCGCCTACGCCTCCATGTCCGACGTGTGGCTCGATGCCGCGCTGGTGAACGCGGAGCTGCAGCTGGGGTACTTCACGGACCTCGTCCGGGAGGCCGACGGCGCCGCGGCACGCGCCGCCGACGTGCCGGCCGGCGCCATGCCGCAGCTCATCTCGGCGGTGTATCTGGCGCACGCCCGCCGCAACCCCGAGCTGTGGGCGGCGGCGACGTCATTCAAAATGATGTGCAAGGCCCCCAATGAGCCGTTCCCCGCGGAGACGGCGCCGCTGAAGGCCATCGAGGACGCGATCGGGGAGACCGCCGCCGGGCTCATCGATCCGTCGGGCACCGCCGATTCGCGCGACGTCGACGCCCTGCGGGCGACCGTCGCCGGGTTCATCGTCCTGGAGACCATCGGCCCGGGTTTCCAGTGGTCCGATCCGGGAAGCGGGACCGACTCCGACCATCTGCGCCGCGTCCTGCGCGGCGCCGGGGCCGTCCACGGCGCTGACGCCACCATTCCGGACGAGGAGCTGTACCGGCTGGCCATGAACGTCGTCGAGGAGCATTCGCGCGACTGGTGGCCCTGACGGAGGGCATCCGCCGTGCCGGCACGGGTCCGCGGCCGGCATGATCCTGGCTCGCGCCTACCGGCCGCGTGCGCGCGCGGCGCGGAGCACCGCGAGGATCCCGGCCAGCGGGAGGGCCACCGCCACCGCCAGCCCGACGGGGGTGGCGATGCCGACGGCGTCGAGCCCCATCGAATATCCCGCGCCCCCGGCCAGCTGGATGAAGAAGAACAGCCCGCTGGCGACGGCATGCCGGGGCAGATCGATGCCGACCAGCTCCACCTGCGTGGCGGGGATGATGACGCCCGCCGCGGCGAATACCCCGGCCAGGCCCACCGCGGCGAGGGCGACGGTCCCCGCCGCCGGCACCGCGGGGATGCCAGCCATCGCGACAATCGCCGCCCCGGCGAGACCGGCGGCCGCGGCCCGGGCAACGACGGACGCCATGCGCCCGCGGGATCCCGCCCGCCGGAGGTAGGTCGACCCGCCGACGAATCCGAGCGCCGCCACGGCGAACAGCACCCCCACGGCCCCCGCGCCGATGCCGCGTGCGGCCAGCGCCTCCGCCCCGTGGGCCAGGACGGCGAAATACCCCATGCTGACCAGGGCGATGGCCAGAGCGGCGGTGACGAACCGCCGGTTGGCCAGCGCCGACCGGTAGCTGCCCAGGATCTGGTGGATCCCGGCGACGCCCTCCCCGTGCCCGGGGTCGGGCGCGGCGGCAACCATCATCGCCGCCGCGGCCAGGAGCACTGCGGCGAGCACTCCGAGGAGAACCCGCCACCCCGCGGTGACGCCGAGGCCGGACCCGAGCAGGGGCGCGAGGTACGGGCACATGGCAACGCCGATGGCCAGCAGCGACAGCGCCGGGACGTGGCGCGCGGCCGGGAGGCTGCGCTGGATGTAGATGCGGGTGGCCACCGTCGAGGAGCAGCCGAGCAGCCCGATGAGGAACCGGGAGACCAGCATGGCCGCCCACCCCGGTGCGCACAGGGGCACGAGCGCTGCGAGACCCCCGCCGGTCAGCCCGATGATGAGCACCCGGCGGGCCCCGATGGCATCGGCGATGAAACCCGACAACGGCATCGACAGCGCGTAGCCGAGCAGGAAGACCGAGATGATCGGCGCACCCGACGGCACGCCGTAATCGGCGGCGATGGTCCCGGTGAGCGGGCTCACCGCCGTGTAGGCGATCTGCGGCGCCACGGCCGCCGCAAACAGCGCCCATTCCGCGTAGCGCGAACGTGGGCGGTATTCATCAGCATTCATTACAGTACAAGCCCCTAACCATGGGCGACGCCATCTTTGGACCCAAATAGCCATCAGTTAGAAATGGCGCATTGCATATGGGCGTACCCGCCACCAACGATCACGAACCTCATACTGCAAGACTGTAACTGACGGTCCGTCGACACACAACCAGAAGGATGCTTCCAGTCGCCTTCGAGGGGTCGTGATGCTCGCCCTCCGGTACGGGCTCAGCAGGGCAGCCGCTAGATCTCAACCACCATTCGCCACCACTTCACCTCCCCGATCGGCACCGGCCGCGGCATCCGGCCGAGCAGCACGTCATCCATCCCGGGTGCATACGGTTGCTCGAGGCCAGGTCACCTTCTCCGTGCATGCCAGCGGCGACGCCCCGTCGGCGGGTCAGCGCCCCGCCGACGACCCTCGGCCGGGCGCATGCCCGCGGGCCGCATGGCCGGAGGCGACCCGGTGGTGCGGCGGAGTGTCGTAGAGCATGTGCTCCGCGTAGTACAGGATGTTCCGCACCAGCGCGCTGATGTGCTCGTCCGGCTGCCCGTAGAACACGGTGGCGCCATCGCGGCGTGGGACCACAAGGCCTCCGGCGCGGAGCTTCGCCAGATGCTGCGAGATCGCCGGGACCGGGCGGTCCAGGCGTTCGGCGATGCTGGATACGCTCATCTCCGTGCCGTCGAGCATGGCGAGGATCGCCAGTCGCGTGCGCTCCGCCAGCAGGCGCAGCACGTCGACGGATGCGTCGAGCTCCACGTCCGCCGGGACGGTGGTCCGGGTGTGCCGGGTGTCGGTGTCGGCCATGACCCCATTGTGCCCGGCGGGCGTCTGCGGTGCGCCGTCGGGGCAAGATTCGGTCGACCGGAACCGCTCATGCGCGGGCGGCCGCGGCGTCACCTTCGGCGGAGTCCACGGGGGCAACCGTGGTGACCTCCGCAGAATCATCCACGGCCACGTCCCCGGGATCCCGGAACGCAGATCCTTCATCGGCCCGCCACCACAGCAGCGCCGCCGTCGCCGCGGCCGCCCCCGCGATGGCGGCGAGCGTCCACGCCGCGGCGTCGAGCCTCCCCGCGCCCAACCAGCCGGCCAGCGGGTACGTCAGCAGCCAGCAGGCGTGGGACAGGGAGAACTGGCCCGCGAAGGCGGCTGGCAGATCCGGGCCCGCGACGTTGCGGCGGATGATGCGCCCGACCGGAGTCTCCACCGACGACCACGCGACGCCGATGACGACCCACAGGACGACGACCGCCGGCAGCGAGGCGGCATCGAGCGCGAACGGCGTCACCGCGATGGCCAGGGCCAGCACAGTGGCAGCCGGGAGCATCATCCGACCCTCCGGCACGTGGCGCAGCAGAGCCGGCAGCGCGAACGCCGCGGCCATCGAACCCGCGCCGTTGGCGAACAGCAGCCACGCCACGCCCGACTCCGGCAGGCCCAGCACGGCCCCCGCCACGACGACCGTCTGCACCAGGACGAACGACACGGCGGCGGCGACCGCCATGTTGAGCGCCAGGATCGGCCGCAGCCCCGGGGTGCGGGTGAACAGGACCGCGCCACGGCGCACACGCTCGAGGAACGGCCGATCCTTGCCGGCGTCCCCGTCGTCACGGGGGGCGTCGCCACGCGAATCCCCGGATGAGGCGGCGCCCGAACCGGTCGCGGGGATCGCGCACGACAGCACGAGCGCGGCGGAGGCCACGAAGCCCATCGAGGTGCCCAGGAACAGCGCCGACGATGGCACGACGAGCAGCAGCGCGGCGGCGAGCATCGGGGAGACGATGGCCTCCAGGTCGTAGGCCAGGCGGGACAGGGAGAGAGCGGAGGTGTACTCGCCCTCGTCCGGCAGCACGTCCGGGATGACCGACTGGAAGGTCGGGGTGAAGGTCGCCGACGCCGCCTGGAGGACGAAGACCAGGACGTAGATCTGCCACGTCGCCGTGACGAACGGGAGGGCCGCCGCGACGGCGACGCGCAGCACGTCGGCGCCGACGAGGACCGCCCGGCGCGGCAGGTTGGCCACCAGCGCCGAGGCGAACGGGGCGACGAGAACGTAGGCGACCATCTTCACCATCAGGGCGGTGCCGAGCACCTGCCCCGCACGCTCGCCCGCGAAGTCGTACGCCAGCAGGCCGAGCGCGACGGTGGCCAGGCCCGT